>CAJXGR010000029.1 GCA_913053665.1 uncultured Spirochaetia bacterium | reverse complement strand
AGAGCCTGTTGTCCTGGAAACACTCGGGCTTTTCAGTAGATAACTCTGTCAGGATATACGTTCATGATAAGAAACTGAGGGAAAATCTGTGTCAGTATATAGCTCGTGTCCCTTGTCTCTCTGAAGAAGATCACCTATGTGAAAGAAATGGCTAAGGTGATCTACCACACAAAGTATAACAAATATTTTGGGGAGAACGTCAAGATATTCACAGCCACCGATTTTATCGCTGAGCTGACCCAGCACATCCCACCCAAGGGTGTTCACCTCATTCGATATTATGGTCTTTACTCCAGTAGAACACGTGGCAAGATGAAAAAGAAGGCTGACAAAGCTACTCCAGAAATCAGGGAAGTTCATGAAGAAGAACATTCCAGCAAGGAGTCAAGGAAAGCCTGGGCGAGATTGATTCAGAAGGTGTATGAGGTCGATCCTCTTATTTGTCCTGAGTGTGAGAGTAAGATGCGGATAGTTGCTATAATTCAAGACCCGTATGAACTGGATAGGATAGTGAAATGCTTAGAGAAAAGAGCAAATGTCCCAGTTGTTCTAGAAAAAGCCGCTGTTTGATATTCCTCCAAACTATAGCATTCTTTTTCGGCACTACAGAAGTGCGATGTCCTGATCTTTGCTTTTTTTTGCATGAAAGAGATAGATCAATCGAATGAGGGCTTATTTCCTGAGTTATGGAGTCATAGGAGAAGCTTGTTGGTAAGCCAGAATAAACGTGACAACTTCAGAGTAATCCCTCACTCCTTTGTCTACTTTATTAATCTTCAGGTACTTATCGTATACTTTGGATTGAAGTCTGGAGAGCATTCCTCGATTTTTTCGATAGCGTATATTCATAGCTTTGTAAAGCTTTAGTATCCCAGGATCTAAACGATTATGAAACTCATTATATCGATCCCGTTCCTTATATTTCGATATTTGAGATAAAAAGTGATTGATAACACTGACGAGTGCGCTATACTCGCAATAAGCATTCCCTGATCGCATACAGGCTAAGTAGCCAATGAAATTAGCCTCCCCTTCACCTGTATATCCGTTTAGATGGGCTTTTTCATGGGCCAGAGAGAAAGGGATCTCGGGTGGGAACAGCCTGGAGTCATAGTGGATTTCATGAAAGAAAGGACTGGCGAAACCACTGACCAAGGCTTTTTCCATAAGAACATTGAAAACCAATGTTTTACTTCGTTTTGCCGTATAATCATAAACCTTAGTACCGTCTATTTGTTTTATGACAGCCGATATAGACCTATTAATAAGCTGATTCATTGTATTAAAGTCCGGTTCTTTGGAATCCACCAGTTGATTTGCCCTTGTGATCAACTTGTCCAGGGTGTGATATAAGTTGGTTTTGTTGACTTTGGACTGATCAAAGGGTATTCTCTTTTTAAGGGGTACGCGAAAGTAATTGATCCCCCAAGACAGATAGAATAAGGTAATAATGAAGGAGCCAACAACGAAAGTACCTTTAAGCAAGCGTTTCAGGGAGCATAGGAACCTTTCTTTCCCTTTGAATACAGAGATTAGCACATGGGAGATATAATATACTGCAAGCACGATAAGGGCAATCAAAGCCCATTCAGTGAGTGAGAAGGGTATCAGGTCAGATAATGAGCTAATAATCCGTGTGATTTGGGGATATAGGCCTTTTGAATAATAGGCTTCCACCCACTGCCCGTGGGCCTGACAGAAGGCTATCAAGAATATCATTATGATATCCAGGACTAAAGCGGTAATGACAAGTTTATTTCGTTTTATTAAGTCTCTAATGATCAAATAGCAATTCTCCTGAATACTTATCCCAAAAGTATCTATTTCACTGCCTGGATTTCAACGCCCTTTATATCAGCATCGTCCGTATTTTCATTCCAATAAGCCCTATTGGACTGCTGAATAGAGCCTCTCCTTTTATAGATGTTTTTGAGGCCCAGATCAGATTTCTTGACTGGATTCTTTGGCCTGGGCTTATTTTGACCTCTTTTAACTAGGCCAACAGGCTGTTTACCACGATAAAAGCAGTAATGGCCATTCTTTTCTCCCACTACCAGCGAGAGATTAGAGAAGTGATCCACCTCGGCACTCCCTCTCAAATCAGTTTTAGCGGCTTGATATTGATCTTTCCCAATGCCAATAAACTTAACCGTCACGTCTTTAACAAAGTTGTTCTTCCTGTCAAGTACTGTTACTCTTGTTCGCCCGGAATCTGTTTTCTCAATGGTATCAAAGGTGAGGTCGCTCTTCAAGATGATGCCTGAACCTTGAACATTCTTCGCTTTAAAAACTAATAGATAGGCACCAACAGCTTTTATGGGAAGAGAGATCTTTAGTTTCCTGGGTGTATAAGGGATTTTACGCGAAAGAGTATAGTTCTTGACAAAGAAAGGTTTGATACCGGAGAGATTGATCTTTGTAATGTGTGACAGGTCCTTCTCTTTCAGGCAAAGTATGGTGAAGTTCACTTTGTAGAGCTTCAATGAGACCTTATTGACTCCCTTGAACATCAACTCCAACTCGTTTTTCTCATTGGTTTTGATTTGAGTCACCTCCTTCATGATGATTTTCTTCTCCTTAATGAACTCAACACTTCTTTTAGCCTCTTCAAACTGGTCAGAGATTTTTTCATAGACCTCCAGAGCTTTTATAAAGTCCTTTTGGTAATGGTAGATCTTGGCTAGCATAAGCATGGCGAAGTGTTTGTTATCACTGAAGTGGAGGCCATCTTGTCCTGGAAACTTGTCATAGGCAACGGATTGGCTCAATTCCCGGGCTAGCCTGTAATCCCCTTTATTAAAGAGGGCATGGGCGGCAATGTACTTGTAGCCATCGAGAAAATGACTTTTAGGAAATCGTTTGACGTATAGAAGGGCATTATCAATGGTAGGACTTAATTTGTTATTGTCCAGATAGAGGTTGAGGAGGGTGAAGCTGACTTCATCACTGTTCCAGTCCTCGGGATAATAGACAAGATAGTCATGAAATATGTTTCTTGCAATATTAAAGAGTTCATCAGTAGTGATACCCTCATTTTTCTTCTTGCTAAGTGATGTAGTTTTCTCAGTGTAACGCAAGTATATCTCCTGGCCAAAGGCATAATATGCTTTCAGAACAACAGGGTAGTCAGGATAATCCATAAGTAGCTTTACCATTAAAGGATAGGCTTCTTTTACTTTCTTTAAACCGCTGAGAGTACCCGGAAGAGCTACTTCCTGTACGAAATAGCTTCTAATTGTCCCGTTGAGAACTTGAATGGCTCTCTCGTACTCCTCAATGGAGCTATAGCTGTCTGCAATCTGGATTACATCTTTGAAAGGGATTGTGAGGGTTGGATAACGCTCTTTAAGAAGCTCAAAGTACTTCACCACCTCACGGGAATCCTTTTTCTTTAGACTGATGTATAGGAACATCCTGCAAGCTTCTTTGTAGAACTTGTCTTTGAGGGTATAGGCTGTGAATACTTGAGTGAGAAGTTCTTCACTCTTTGCGTAATCGTTTTGATCAAAGTAATATTTCCCAATGTGATAAAGCTCATCAGGTGAAAACTTATAGTCTTTGAATGTACTGAAGTCCTGATTCTCAACTGTAATCTTTGTAACCTTGCCTGATATGATCTTTTGTCGGTTACGGATAGGATAAGCTTCAGGTGGAAGGGTTTTATAAGTCCCCTGAAAGCGGGAGATCAGCTTGTAATCGAGATAGATATAATTTTGCGTCGGGGATCTACGTTTCAGATAAAAGATCAGCTTGTTTCTCTCCTGCTTATAGTAGTCAAAGCCACCCTTTACAGATCCCTGTAGCAAAGTCGATCCGGCCGGTATGGTGTCTTCAAGGATAAAATAGCGTTCAGGCATACTTTTATACAATCTCAACCTTATGGACACTGGAAAGATGGTGTGTTGGGCCACTTGACCTAGTGACTGGGTTTTATAGGAGTAGGAATCAGCCTGTATTACATTCCAACCTGACTGAAACTCTTTGCTACCCAGCTTATATTTTGGGTACTTCACTGTTTTCGTGAGGTAGCCATACTTTTTGACGTCCTCATGGATTACATTGGGTTTAAAATAGCTTAACGTGCCGGAATAAAAGATCTCACCTTTCCCCTCAAGTCTAAGCTCCAACTTGTTCTTATCGATAATGTTATCTGTAATCGTTATGGATTGCGGAGAATGAATACCTGACATCCTCTTTTTAAGGATCACCTTGTCATTCCATTTAGCAGTCAGCTGAAAGTTATTTTGACTTGGACTATCCTGGATTAAATAGGTCTTAATACTTTGTGAGAGGATGGCGAGGAACTCGCCTGTAACGTATCGGTCTTTGGACAGGCTTGTGAGGAGTTTAATAAGGAAAGGTTTAGCCTTAAGTTTGTATCTCTTGATTTTCAAGAAAGATAAAACGCTTAAAGCTATGATCTCATCTTTAGAACTAAGAAAGTCAAGGTAAGGCATGCTGGATTTCGTTTTCATCCATTGATCAAAGTCAGGATTCTTGACTTTTGCCACGATGATAGAGAGAATTTGCTTGGCCTCCCCCTTACGTTTCATGTTGTGAAGGGTGAGGGCAAGGAGGTTCAAACCTCTCAGGGTGAGTCGCCCTCTGTTTCGGTAGATTCGATTCACATAAGAGTAATTAGCCTTTCCATTCATGGATAGGGCAAAAAGAAGAAATATCTTGGTCTCCAGGTCTTGATTTGAGAGGCTGGAGAAAGCCTTATTGAGATAACGGCTTGTTATCGCAAGCCTTTTTTTGTTAACCTTGAACTTTAGGCTTTTCGCTAAACCCAAAGCAGAATAAACATAGGCTGATACAACATTATCTTGAGAGCCGCGTCGGAATATCCAGTGCCAGCCACCGGACGCATCCATCGTAGACATGAGAAAACCAATCTTGGCCTGGATTTCAGCCTTAAGCCTTTTAATATCTCCCAAACGTTCCTTTTCATGGAGACTTAAATATTCATAAAGGGAAAGCTTTGTAATTAGATGGCTGGCCACATGATTGACGAATGTATAACTGGAATGGCCCATGAGATCATGTATTCGGGTCAAAGCCTGATTGAAACCGGGGTAAAGGGTGAGAGTAAAGCTTTTATTCTTTACGGATGAGTCATCCAATGGGATCCATACCGTCCTGGTATCTTCAGTAGACCCGCTCACTCCCTTATACGATGTGGTTCCCCACGGAGTCACGGGAATAAGACGTTGTTCCCCATCGAACTGAGTGACTCCGCTTACTTTTATTGTTTGTTCTGTAAGCCGAAAGTCATCGTGACTAAGCTTCACAGGGTTCATATCCGACTGAAAGGCAAAGTGTCCCTTTGCCTGAATAGAGTAGTTCAGTGATTTCTTTTTGTCACCCGCTGTTAAGAACAACTCACCCTCTTTACTGTCCTTTGAGCCATTCAATAGATCGCCGTCAAAGGTGAATTGATCCCCCTCTACGAGAGTTAGAGGGGTTTCCAGATGGACAACAAAGTCCTTGCGAACGGTGATGGTCTTTTCACCCATCCCAAACTGGGAGCCTTTTGTGGAAGAGATCACCAGGATACGCCACTTGTTATGACTCTTGGGCAGCTTGATTTTGACCTGAGCCGACCCGCTGGAATCCGTTAAGACTTTTGGATTGAAGTAGGCCGTATCCGGTAAAAGCTGTCTGACTTGGGGTCTGCTTTTAGATATATCAAAAATACGTCCACCAACGGTAACACTTGGATTGAAGTTATCACTAGGGCTGAAACTGCTTCTACCGTGGGCAAAAAAACGACCTAACTTTTTACGTTTATCTTTTTTAAACCTACTTGGCCGATCAACCCTTTCTCTATCATTAAAAAGAGTATCAATTCTCGCCTCTTCAACAGTTGGTGAACCAAAATGCTTTCTACGGGATTTTTCCATCGCTTTCAGCTTGCCGGCAATCACCTTGTTTCGTGTCAAAGTCCTTGTGACATAGCGATAGGGCGTTGAGCCTCCCAGACTATGGCTTGGGAAAGAGCGTCTACGGTAAAAGTATCGTTTTATATCCTTTAAACGCGTTCCAGTTAGCAGTAAAACCCCTTCATCGATCAGAACAATGGAGGATTCAGTGGATACACCCTCCCCACTATGGTGATTCGTCTTGAGATTGAGGGTGATCGTATCCCCCGGCTTATAGACCTCTTTATCTGTGGATACTTTTACATGAATCCCTGCCTCCAACTCAAAAGTCTTGGAGACATGATGGAAATGCTCTTGCTTCAACAGGCTTACGGTGAGCTGGAAGTTGGGAACAAATGGATCCGTCAGGACCAGGTCAAGATCATTCTTCCCAGAAGCAATCTGAATCAATTGATAGCTTATGACATTCTTGCCTTTAATGGTCAGAAGGGCCAAGCCAGACTCTCCTTGAGAATAGACCGTGATATTTGGTTTGGTCCCAAGGGTTAAAGGCTTGTTCTCACTCAAAATAAAGAGCTTTGTTTTCTCCTCTTTCTTGATCACACGGATACCAAGACTGGCTCGAACGGGAATATCATTCTGACCCATCCCCTCCACTTTAACAGTGTAATAACCACCTTCCTGGAAGGTAAAATCAGCCTGACTTACCCCCTCATCATTGGTTTCAACGTCCTGTTCGGAGACAGATTCCTCCTTTCCATCTTTCCATAAGAAGAGTTTAGCCTTTAACTTTTTGGAAATACCTTTCTGTGAATAGTTTAATGTCTTGACTTCAATCTCACCCTTCTCATCCAGAAGATAGATATTTTTCTTTGAGTTCAGAGTGATAGAAAAATCCTTTATGATAATAGGAATCCTTTTGGAAAAAGTTTTTTTCCCCCCTTCCAAATAGGCATAAACGGATATGTAATCCCTGCGTCCATAATTGACAGAGTCAATCTTCAATTTAAACGATCCATCCTTGTCCATACGGGTTGACTGGTAGGACTCATCCTGGATTTTGTAAAAGAGAGTTTTGCCCGCGGCAGGAAGCCCAAAAAGATGCTTGGCTGTGATCTTAAGCTCAATAATATCTCTGGGGAAATAAGCCACTTTATTGGTCTCAAAGAGGATCTCCTTTTCAAGCTTGGTGTACTTGGCGATCTCAAAGGACTTCACAAAGGCAATGGTCTTATCTTTTACGCTCTCAATACGGAGTTTAGCCCATCCGGTGGCCAGGGTTTTGGGGAGACTCAAACGTCCATGGATACTCCCATAATCTGATTGGGACACGTTCTTCTCATAAATTGTTTTCCCTGTAGGAGATATAAACTTTACACGATATTGACCCGTATTGATTCGCGAAAGCTGACCTCTATATAATTTGCGTAAAATCCCTTTGTAGGAAAAGGAATCTCCGGGTTTGTAGACAGGTTTATCGCTGTAGATATAACCTAGGTATTCTTTTTCATCATGAGATCGATACCTTCGGTTGTTCAGGGCAGTCCCTGCATAGTTTCCGTTTTTCTCAACAAGCACAGTAAGTTGATCCAGACTCTCTTTTCTTTGAGGCTTGGTGAAACGGTGGTGCAAAATCCCCTGTCCATCTGTCTGCCCCTCAAGGATTATCTTCTTTCCATTGCTCACATAGACTTTAGCCTGCCCTTCACCTTTTTCTTTGGATAGATTCTTTGCATAGACCAGTATTTCACTCTTGTTGCTCTCCACTGAAACAGCCAAATCACTGACCAGCAAAAGGGTAGAGGCCTTTAATGTTTCGCTTGAGATGGATATAACGTAAGCCCCGGCACGATCGATCTTTAAATCAAGGTCCTTAACGTAGAGGAGATGTTTTTTATAGGAGTCTACTTTATGAGTAAAGGATTCATCCGATTTAATCAATAAGATGTCCAGCTGTTCGACCTTCTTGAGAGTATGATTTCGACTAAAGTATTCATTCAAATCCAGGCGATAGACATCCACTTTAAACTCTTCGATATTCCGGACTTTCACATGGATAGAGGGTTTTTGACTGGATAAAAACAACTTCTTGGTCTCAAGGCTTAAAGACTTGGTATTAAGTGTCCTGATCTCGCTTTGGGCCATTGTATACCAGGGATTGTGTTTCACTTTTTTAAATGTCTTAATGGCTTTGTCGAACTCATGAGTCGTATCAGAATAGTATTTCCCAACGGAGTAGAGGGCTTTGTGGGCGATGGCATAATTCGGGTATTTGCTGAAAAGCTTTTCCCAGCGTTCAATGGCCTCATCGTATTTCTTTTCTTGAAAGGATATATCCCCCAAATTATAGAGAATCTGGGGATTCCGTGAGTCAATAGGGTATTCCTTAAGAAAAGATTGATAAATGCCTTCTGCATCAGGGTATTTCTTAAGTTGATATAAGTGATTTCCTTTTGTGTACTTGGCATTAATGATTTGCTGCTGAACAGTTCGCCATAAACGGTGATTGGGATAGGATCCCAGGTATTGTGTGTAGTAAACAATGCTTTGGTCGTACTTCTTTTGGTTAAAGTAGATATTACCTACAAGCTGAAGGGCAATGGGGGCGTTTTTATTTTTGGGATACACTTCCACAAACTTCAGGAGCTGTTGAATCCCCTGATCTCTAAGATGGGAAAAGCGATTATAACTTAAGCCAATCTCATAAGCCACTTGAGCCGCCAACTTATGCTTCGGGTACTTTTCAATGAGTATCTTCCAGTACTTCACGCCTAGTTCTAACTCATTTTCCGTGTAGGGTGCAGGCAGACGATAGGATTTGCCGATATGGTATAAAGTTTTGGGGGATAGATCCTCTTCCTTTTCCTTCTTGCTTTTGAGGACTTTTAAGTAATGAGTTCGACTTTTATAAAGATAGCCTAAATGGCGTTCGATTTCCCCGAGATAAAAGTGAACCTTTCGTGTGAGAGAGGAGTCGGGGAACTTCGTTATGAATTGATTCAAGACCTTCTTGGATTCCTGGTATTTTTTGAGATGAAAGTAACATAAAGCAATACGATAACGTGTATCACCCTCCTCTTCTTTGAGGGCACCCATTTCAAGGGCTCTTTGGTAGAAGGTGAGGGCCTTTTGATAGTCGTTTTTCTTTTTATCCTCTTGAAAGGAGAGAGATTGGGCCAGCTTCAGGTAGATTTGGCTCAATTCGTTCCTTCTTTTGGGATCCAGAAGTACGTTAAACCGATCCTTTAAAAGGCTGTAGGCTTCAGCAAATCGTTTTTCCTGACCCAATATGTGAACCTTTCTAAAATGGCTTTTCGACACCCAGATGGAGTCAGGATATTGGCGAATCAACTGGTCAAAAGTCTTGAGGGCTTTATCTAACTGCTTATTATTTTCAAAGCTACGGCCCAAAAGATAGAGCATCTTATCTTTATGCCTAAATCCACCTATTCCCCTTTGGATAGATTGAATGGCTTTCGTGTATTGATGGTTTTCAATGTAGAAAAGGCTTTTCCTTTCATTGTTCGTAATATCTTTGTTCTGTAAAGAGAAAAGGAAGGACAAGGCGCTAAAAACCAATATAGATATGATGATAGACTTATATGACATAGTGTTCCTCTAAGATAGGATATTGTTTAGCTTTAAAAATACTCAATGAATCCGGGAAGTGTAAAAAAAATGAAGAATATTTACTTTTCAGGAACTTATTGGTCAAATATGGAAGGTTTTGAGACTTATGAGAAACGCTTTCGTCGATTTTTAATAAAATCCACCAGCATATACTTGCCCAGATTATCCAGATCGGAATAGTAGGCTCTCCCACGATTTATTTCGGTAAGCTCTTCTACAAACTGGACTAGATGAGGATCCTGAGCCACCATAAAAGTGCTGATCGTGATCTTCTTACGCTTACAATCAGCGGCTTCATTGAGTGTCATATTAACGATTCGTGGGTCCAGGCCGAAAGGGTTTTTATAGAGCCTGCCTCCCAGGGTGACACAAGAAGGTTTTCCATCGGTGATCATGAAAATCTGTTTATTCACATTCTTTTTCTTTCTCAAAATCTCTGAGGCCATTTCCAGACCAGCTTTTGTATTGGTGTGATAGGGGCCGACCGTGATATACGGAAGCTTTTCCAGTGGGATTTCTACTGCTTCATCTCCAAAAACGATGACATTTAGGCTATCTTTAGGATATTTTCGCTTGATCAAGCCGGACATGGCAAGAGCCACGTTTTTAGCAGGAGTGATTCTGTCTTCGCCGTACAGGATCATGCTATGGCTAATATCCACCATGATGACGGTGGCACAAGAGGTGATATGTTCTGTCTCATAAACGGCTAAATCGTTTTCGGTGAGTGAGAATTCCCCTAAGCCGTTCCGTTTAAAGGAGTTGTTTAAGGAAGTCTGAAAGTCTATCTTTTCAAAGCTATCCCCAAACTCATAAGCTCTACTCTCAGCAAGGGTATCCATTCCCACCCCTTCATTTGGGATGCTGTGAAAACCGGCCACGTCGCTTTTGAGGGATGAGAAGATCATATCCAACGCACTTTCCCTGATTTGCTGTTCCCCTTTGCTTGTTAGACTAAGCCTTCCGCCTACATCGCGGACGATTTCCTGATCCAGTAGCTCTTTCTTGAGTCTCTCTATATCTTCAGGATTAAATAAGCCCATCTCCTCAGATAGCTTCTCCAACATCTTTAAAGCCTTTTCGACGTCACCACTCGTTTTCACCAGCAGAAAGTTAAAGAGAGACATTAATCCCTGTTGCTTAAGCAATTGTTGAGCTAATTTATGATCCCACTGTGAATATTCAAATGTCATGATACCATCCCGAAAGTTTTGGCTAGTATACCATTCCCCTCACAATAATAGGATATTATGCCCTTTAAGTCAATGATTTTTTGAAAGGAAATACAAATGCAAGAGAAGTCGGCGGTGTCCTAAAGGTTATTCGATGATGACAGACACCTGATGCATTGGAAACCAATTCCTTTAAGCACGGAGAAACTACGGAGCAGCCACGGAGAACCTCTCCAAATATTAGGTTGAACCTGCTGATAAGATATCCCTGACGAGGTTTTCCCTAATGGTATATTTAATTGGCATAGCTCCTCCTTTTGTCATGGCGAACAAAGTGAAGCAATTTCCTTCCCACATGCCATTTGAGATCGTTTCGTCATTTCATTCCTCGCGGTGACGTGTTTTTTTATTGTATACGCTGCGATACTTCATCGGATACTATGGAATGGTTTATTACATAGTATGGAATATTTTATCGGATACTATTCCTAACACTAATAAGTATACTAAAAAGTTTATGAATTGTCACCTGTAGACGCATGGCCATGCATCTACAGGTGACAGGCTTTAGCCCCATGAATCCAGCCATTGCTCAAAGACAAATAATGTCCAGAGCTTTTTTCGATGATCCCTTGTTCCAGCTATATGCTCATCTAATAGCTTTTTAATATACTTGTATTCAAATAGACCTTCCCTCTTTATTTTGTCTTTAGAGAAGACGTCCAGAACAAGAGGTTTTAGATCCTTACGAAACCATTTACCAACGGGAATCCCAAAGCCTTTTTTAGGCCGTTGCAATATGTGCTTTGGGAGCTTGTTAGCAAGTGTCTTTTTCAGGATATATTTCATATTAAACCCTTTCATCTTGAACTTATTCGGAATCGTTCCAATAAAATCCATAAGCTCAACATCCAAAAAGGGTGCTCTCGTCTCCAGTGAATTGGCCATACTTGCCCGATCCACTTTCACCAATATATCATCATGCAAATAACCTTTAAAGTAAAAGTAAGAAAGACGATCAAGAGGATGCTGGCAATCGTTGTTCTGATTATAGGATATCACCTCACTAAATAATTCAGTGTTGCTCAGACCACCATGATCACGGTTCATTAATAAACGATTCATCTCTTCAGGGGAAAACGCACCCAACCAAAGTTGATCACGATAACTTTTATCCATCTTGACAGCTCCCAAGAACTGTTTGATCTTGAAATCCAGGCTGATGTTGTTCATGGAGACAGGAAGTTTTTGCGCCAGCTTTTCAATCACATTCTTATGGATCGAATGAGGAATCCAATCATAAAAGCCCGCCAATTTACTGGCCTGAAAAGTAGGATACCCCATAAACAACTCGTCTCCACCGTCTCCACCCAGGGCTACTGTTACGTTTTCCCGTGTGAACCTGGATAGAAGATAAGTTGGGATGATAGAAGCATCCGCAAATGGCTCATCAAGAGAAGCAATGACTTTGGGAAGAATGTCCAACATCGTTTTAGGATCAAGAATCTGTTCGTAGTGAGAGGTGTTAAAGTAGTTAGCTACATCCTTTGCAAATCCAGACTCATCAAATGACTTGTCCTCAAAGCCAATAGAAAAGGTCTTGATGTCTTTAGACGGCATGAGATCAGCCATGTAAGCAACAATCGCACTGGAATCAACGCCCCCACTTAAAAATACACCCAGCGGGACATCACTAATCAGCCTTCTACTCACAGAGTCTCGCAACAAGGAATCCAACTCTCCAATCAATTCCTTTTCTGATCCCTGATTTCGATAAGCTTTCCCAAAATGATAGTCCCAAAAGCCCTTGATAGCATAGGTCCCCTTTTTATACACTAAGTAAGAACCTGCGGGAAGCTTATTCACACCCTTAAAAATACTATGGGGAGTCGGGACATATTCATGGGCTAAGTATTTGACAAATGCCAGGGTGTCCATTTCCTTTGTAAATAATGGATAATGAGTCATGGCTTTAAGCTCTGAGGCAAAAACAAGCTCTCCTTGAATCTCAGCGTAGTAAAGGGGTTTTTTGCCCGCCCGATCTCTGGCTAACAGCAGGATCTCTTGTTTTTGATCCCACAACGCCAGGGAAAACATGCCATTCAGATAGCCTAAAAACTCCTCTCCATAATCCTCATAGAGATGGACAAGGACTTCTGTGTCTGTGTGACTAACGAATGTATGCCCTCTTTTGATTAAATCCTCTTTAAGCCCCTGAAAATTATATATCTCCCCATTGAACACGACAGCCACTGTACGATCCTCATTAAACATCGGCTGGTGACCGCCCTCGATGTCTATAATACTCAATCTTCTATGACCTAAAGCTATTTCATTATTTAGGTAAAAACCCTCATCGTCAGGGCCTCGATGCCTGATCGAATCGGCCATCCTTTGAATGGCTGATCGCTGATCGAATTGAGAGCGATAACACGTAAATCCTACTATTCCACACATTTTTTAGCCTGTTCATTAAAAAATAACGCCAAATGAAAAAAGCTATTTTTCCCCATTGAGTCAAGCTTTTTTTTAAATAGACTAGTTCAACATTGTTCAGCCTGCTTTTTCTAGCAAATCCAATGATACTTTTTTAAGAATAGTTTATTATATTAATCATATCAACTTTTAATGATTAGAATGAGTCCTATGAGTAAAAGTATATTGGTCACTGGTGGAGCGGGATTTATAGGGAGTCATCTCTGTCAATACCTTCTTGAGCAGGGGCATGAGGTCATCTGTGTGGATAATTTCTTTACTGGCACGAAAAATAACATTATCCCCCTCATGGATTATAAAACCTTTGAATGGATGAGACACGATATTATTAATCCTTTAACCTGTGAGGTGGATGAGATCTATAACTTGGCCTGTCCAGCTTCCCCCGTACATTATCAGTACAATGCCATAAAAACTGTTAAAACCAATGTCATCGGGACACTCAATATGCTGGGTCTTGCAAAACGCGTCAAAGCAAAGTTCCTGCAAGCGAGTACTTCAGAAGTTTATGGCGACCCACTGGAACACCCACAAAAAGAGAGCTACTGGGGAAATGTCAATCCTATCGGGTACAGAAGTTGCTACGACGAAGGAAAACGTGTCGCAGAGACCTTGGCAGTGGATTATCATCGTACAAACCAGGTGGACATCCGAATAGTGCGTATTTTCAATACTTATGGCCCTCGTATGTTAAAAGACGATGGTCGGGTGGTAAGTAATTTTATTGTTCAGGCCTTGGAAGGCAGAGATATTACTATCTACGGTGATGGTAAGCAAACCCGTTCTTTCTGCTTTGTGGATGATCTAGTCAAAGGAATGGTCTCTACCATGAATTGCGAAAACTTAAATACTCCTGTTAATTTGGGGAATCCCAATGAGTTCACTATTCTTGACTTGGCTTATAAGGTAATTCAAATGACCGGCTCTCAATCCAAGATAGCCTATAATCCTCTTCCAGAAGATGATCCCGTAAGACGCCAGCCTGATATATCTCTGGCTCGCAGTAAGATAGATTTTAATCCAAATACTGAATTGGAAAAAGGTCTGGAGAAAACGATCCAATACTTTAGGACGGTTATTTAGTCCAATAATCTATAATTCACTAATTGTAAAGGGCTTATGAAACCCAGAAAGGTTCTTTATTTTTACTTTTAGGTAATCCGGAGGGTAAATGAATATCGATGAATATCTGGAAAATGGCCATCAAGCCATCCAGCGTAAGGACTATCACACAGCCTTAGAGTGGTTCACCCAAGCCATTCGCCTTGACTCACAGAACCCGGAGGTTTATATCTCCCGGGGAAACACCTACAGGAGAATAGAAAAGTATAAATTGGCTTTCGATGACTATAATCAGGCCATCAGCTTAGAACCTGATTTCGCCAAATCCTATTATCAGAGAGGGAACACTTATGGCAAGCTGGAAGAGTATGACAAGGCCATTAAAGACCTTTCTACTGCGATCACACTCAATTCAAAATACAGCGACGCCTACAATAACCGTGGGATGATCTACTACATCCTTGGTGACCATCACAATGCCCTTAGAGACTATGATATGGCCATTAGCACTAAATCCAACCTGCCCGAAGCCTATAATAATAGAGGTTTAACTCATAACCATTTAGAAAATTACGAAGTGGCCCTTGAAGACTATAATGAAGCCATTAGATTGAAATCTACTTTCACCCATGCTTATTATAATCGTGGAAACGTCTATGATGATCTAGACAGGCTTGAAGAAGCTATAGAAAGCTATAGTCAAGCCATCCAATTAGACTCATCCTTTGTGGAAGCCTATCACAATCGAGGAGTGGTCTACGAAAAGCTTGGGGAAAAGCTCTTGGCGAAGAAGGACTTTGAAAGCGCTGAACGACTCTTCTTCCTGGAAAAAGATCAACCCAATATTAATATGGGTTAATCATTAAACGATACGAAACCCATCAATGAGTGAACACCGTCTCTCACGTGTGAAATTGATGGCTGTTGTCATCCCTTCCCCTGTCGGGCTTGCTATCGTGAAGGATGTGTA
The DNA here is from genome assembly GCA_913053665.1 of uncultured Spirochaetia bacterium. Classification (GTDB taxonomy): domain Bacteria; phylum Spirochaetota; class UBA6919; order UBA6919; family UBA6919; genus CAJXGR01. Next base: position 1,513 of record CAJXGR010000029.1, on the reverse strand, counting down.
TCCCGGCCCCCCATAGCCTAAACCGGCGAAATTAGGCCCGTTTTTAACGAATATGGACGCGTTAATCAGTCTCGCCATTTTAGAGAGTTTGTCAACACGTTGGGAGTACATGACTGCCGTGTGACGATTATACTGCTCCACACGAACACCCAGCTCTATCGCCTCATCGACATTGGTGACACGTACCAAAGGAATGATCGGCATTAACTGTTCTGTCCAAAAAAGCGGGTGATCATTGTCTACATCCATGATCGCCAGACGAACCGTGTCATCTACGTCGATGTTAGCCATCTTGAGGATAGTTTGAGCTGACTGACCCACAAACTCCTTTTTAACATGTCCACCGCAACCGGGTGACCCTTCATCCAACATGATCATATCAGTCACTCGCTTGATTTGATAACCCTTTAACTCATAGGCTCCGTGACGTTTCATGGCCTGCTTAAGATCTCCCGCGATGGAGTCGACGGCTATAATCTCCTTCTCACAGGTGCATATAATGTTATTGTCAAAGCTTGCTCCATCCACCACACCCTTGGCGGCATGGTCAATATTCACTGTATCATCCACAATGACTGGGGGATTCCCAGGCCCTCCGGCTATGACTTTCTTCCCAGTGTTCATAGCGGCCTTTACGACGGCAGGCCCCCCTGTCACCACCAGCAAGCGAATATCCGGATGATTCATCAGCTCTTGAGCCGATTCAATGGTAGGATTGGATACTGTGGTGATGAGATTCTCTGGCCCACCAACGGATACAATGGCCTCGTTTAATATCCTGACTGTCTCAACCGATGTTTTCTTCGCCGTGGGATGGGGATTAAAGACAACGCTGTTCCCACCGGATATCATGCCAATTGAGTTATTTATAATCGTTTCTGAAGGGTTCGTGCAGGGAGTGATCGACCCAATCACACCGTAGGGAGCCCGTTCCATGATCATCAAACCATTATCATCGCTAAAGCTCTGGCATCTTAATATTTCAGGCCCAGGCGTCTGATTAATGGCCAGGATGTTTTTCTTTATCTTATCCGGCACGTTCCCTAAACCCGTTTCCTCAACGGCTAAGCGAGAGAGATACTCTATATTTTGGCGAGCTTGGTGACGCATGCTTTGGATAATTTCTTCCCTCTTCCTGAGTCCCAAATCTCCTAGAGTATTAAAGGCTTTCAAGGCCCCTTTGACGGCTGAACTGCAATCAGTAAAACTTCCTATCCCCTGATTCCCGCTGGGTGACACATCTGATGGTCTATGGCTGCCGTTAGATGTGCCTGACGGGGAAATCTGGGCTAAGACTTGTTCCACAATAGTATTGATCTGATTCTCTGATATATCCATCCATAACTCCTGATAAACTGGGTCAATGGTACTAAAGATTCCTTCAAATGTCAACTCATTCCTGGATTATAGGTTTTTATTGAAGAAACAGAAGGCTGTTCCCACGATCTGGAACACTAAAACAACAAACAGCTCTATTCATTTGACTTACTCCCCCCGATAAAGTAGATTATAG
>CAJXGR010000028.1 GCA_913053665.1 uncultured Spirochaetia bacterium | reverse complement strand
ACACTATTGCTCGGAGAAGTTCCTCCCTCCCCAAGAGTAGAGAAAATCCTGAAATTAAGCTCTTTAGAAGCCAGAAATCTCGGGCATACCTACATTGGAACAGAACATCTTCTTTTGGGAATCCTAAAGGAAGAAAGTGGAACAGCCGCTTTAATCCTGGAAAGCAAAGATATTAATATAGAGAAAGTTCGTAACGAGATCCTTCAACTTTTGGGTCATACTGGAATTATGAAGTCCAAAGAAAAAATAAGTGTTAAAACTCCCACCCTCGATGAGTTCGGTAGGGATTTAACAGCCTTGGCTATGAAAAAAGAATTAGACCCAGTGATTGGAAGGCAAAATGAAATAGAAAGAGTGATCCAGATTCTAAGCCGTCGTAAGAAGAATAATCCTGTCCTGATAGGTGAACCAGGGGTCGGCAAAACAGCCATCGTAGAAGGATTAGCCCAGAATATAGTCACAGGGAATATTCCTGAACTACTTCTTAAAAAAAGAGTGTTGACCTTGGACTTGGCGTCGATTGTTGCTGGGACAAAGTATAGAGGGGAGTTTGAAGAACGTCTTAAGAATATAATGAAGGAAATCAGAAAAGCTAATAATATCATCTTGTTTATTGATGAGCTTCACACACTAATAGGAGCAGGAGGTGCTGAAGGAGCCATTGATGCGGCAAATATGCTTAAGCCAGCCCTGGCCCGTGGGGAACTCCAGTGTATTGGTGCCACAACATTGAACGAATATAAAAAGTATATAGAACGAGATGCTGCCTTGGAGAGACGCTTTCAACCGGTTGTTGTTAAAGAACCCAGTGTTGATGAGACTGTTGAGATATTAAAAGGTTTAAAGATTGCTTATGAAGATCATCATAAGGTTTCCTACTCTGATGAGAGTGTGATCGCGGCGGCCAATCTTTCTCACCGGTATATTAGTGACCGCTTTCTGCCCGATAAAGCCATTGACTTAATTGATGAAGCTGGGGCTAAAGCACGTTTACAGAATACAACTCGTCCCCAGAGCTTTACTGATCTGGAAAAAGAAATAAATATACTCATTGCCTCAAAGGATGACTGTGTCAAAGCTCAGGATTATGAAAAAGCCGCTGAAATGCGGGATCAGGTCAACGAACTTAAGAAAAAACTTAAAGAGATGACGGATGAGTGGAAAAAAGAAGTCAATATCGATATTACGACCATCAATGCAGAGGATATCAGTGAAATAGTATCTTATTCAACGGGTATTCCAGTCAATCGGATCAATGAAAGTGAATCCAAAAAACTCCTCAAAATGGAAGAAGAATTGCATAACCGTGTCATCGGGCAAAATGAGGCTGTTGAAGCCATGGCTCGATCCATACGTCGCAGTCGTACAGGACTAAAGTCCCGAAAGCGTCCTACTGGTTCTTTTATCTTTCTGGGGCCTACAGGTGTTGGGAAAAGCGAATTGTCAAAGGCCCTTGCGGAGTTTCTGTTTGGCAACGAAGACGCGTTGATTCGTATTGATATGAGTGAGTTTATGGAAAGACATGCGGTATCTCGCCTTATCGGAGCGCCACCAGGTTATGTGGGCTATGATGAGGGTGGAGAGCTGACTGAGAAAGTTAGACGACGACCTTATAGCGTTGTATTGCTTGATGAGATAGAAAAAGCACATCCAGATGTCTTCAATATTCTCCTTCAGATCTTGGAAGAAGGTCAATTGTCGGATAATTTGGGCCATACGGTGGACTTCCGCAATACTGTAATCATTATGACCAGTAATGTTGGAGCTAGAGAGATTTCCAAGGGTACCTATCTTGGATTTTCAAGTGCAGGAGATGACGAAAAGGATTTTAAGGATCTGAAAAGTAAAGCACTCAATGAACTCAATAAAGTGTTTAATCCTGAGTTTTTAAATCGTGTGGATGAAGTTATTGTGTTCCACTCATTGACTCGTGATCATATTCGAGAGATTGTTGATGTGATGCTTAAAGAAGTTTATGATCTTCTTAAAGAGAAAAACATGGTTCTAACTATTGGGGAGGCCGTGAAAGACTTTCTGTCCGAGAAAGGATATGACAAAAAGTACGGTGCTCGACCCTTGCGGAGAACAATACAACGTATGCTTGAAGACCCTCTTTCCAATGAGCTTCTCAAAGAGCGTTTCACCTCGGGAGATGACATAGAAGTGATTGTAAAGAACAATGAGCTTCATTTTAAAAGTAAAAGTAAAAAAACATCCAAAGACTCTAAAGGCCCTAAAGATGAAGACAAAAACGTGGAAGAGGAAGCGGTCACCATATAGGAAGGCAAATACATAAATGATATGGGCTTACATACTAAAAGGCGGCTATTTAATGTATCTTATCGGGATATGTTCAATAGTCTCCTTGGCTATCTTTTTTGAGCGTTTTTTTTATTTAAAGAAAACAGAATCAGATGACAGGACTTTTTTTGGGAATCTTTACAAGAAACTAGAAAGCGATAATATACCTGATGCCATCCATCTATGTGACCATTCAAAGGGTATATTAAGTGCTGATATTCTCAAGCCTGCTTTAATGAAAGCTAATTCCAGCCGCTCTGAATTGAAAGAATATGTGGGAGAAGCAGTCAGCAGAGAGATACCTAAATTAGAATCCAAAATACCTGTATTAGGGACTATTGCAAGCATTGCGCCTCTCTTAGGCCTCTTGGGAACAGTCCTTGGGATGATCAATACGATCAGCGCCTACGAACAGGAGCTTTCTATTCTCAAATCTTCTACAGCCGGCCTTCAGACAACATCCAGTTTGTTAAACGGTATCTGGAGTGCCCTCATTACCACTGCTGCAGGTCTTATTGTGGCAATCCCATCCTTATCAGCTTATAATTACTTAGTCACTAAAGTCAATAATCTTATAGAGTTAACAAGAGCAAAAGCGAATGATATTATAGAATTAGTGATTATTAAGTCTAGTTCATAGGGTTTTAAATGCCCTCTAAACAATGGGATAGCAATTTTTCCTAATGAGTTTATTTTGGGAAGCTTTTAAAAAGAAAGGGGTTATCGGTAAAAAGTCTTTGAAATCTTAGAAAATATGATAAAAATATTTGATTCTCTGCACAGATGGTGTTATATTTATGATAACGTTATTGAATTGGAGGGATCATGTTTGATGGAGATATTGTTGAGCCTACCGATCGCCTCTATCAGGAAGGCAACTTGATTAGTCGATATTCATCCAGGCGTAAGAAATCGCATCCTAGAAATAAAAGAAAAAATGCCTCGCCAGATCGTAAGGAAAAGAAAATCCATAAATATCAAATGGACGACTTGGGTAGTCTCGTCGATGTAGAAGTCTAGCCATGGAAGATCGAAGGGAGTATATCAGGCTCAATGAATCCATCGCGATCAAGTATACGATTATTTATTCGATAGGCTTTGGATCTAATATAACAGAAGGTGAAGGTTCTGCTCTATCCATAAACGTGAGTGAAGGTGGGTTGCTTTTTCTTTCTGACATGGAATTGCCAGTAAAAACATTTCTGGAAGTTGAACTCAACCTTAAGGGAGAGGAACTCCCAGTCTATCTAAAAGGGGAAGTGATTGATATATCAAAACTTCCTTCCAATGATCAATACAAAGTACGCATGCAATTTGAATATAAATATGAACAGGACAGCAAATTACTTCATCAGCATGTATTAGAGAATACCTTGAAACCTTAAGAAGCCTATTTTATGGGCGCCTAAAATAAAAAATTACAATTTATCATCTAAATGTCGAATCTTTTTCTGAAAAGTACTTGTATGCTTTTGACTTCCTTAGAAATTATATTATATTTGTAGCGTTTATCAAGTTCAGGGAAAACATTTTATATGTTGAAATAGGATTAATTTGAGGAGAAATCAAATGAAGATTTTAGCCATCTTGGGTCTATTTATTGGGCTTTTTATTTTGAGTAAGCTTACTACAGCCAATCCTCTTGACAACAGGGTCTTGAAGGATCATTCCACTCATTACCTGGTCCAGGCTGATGAAGAGGCTGGAGACGAAGGTAATATAGGAGATGACGACGATGATTCAGAGGGAGATGATGTGGCTGATGACGATGACGATGATGATTCAGAGGGGGATGATGTAGGTGATGACGATGACGACGATTCAGACAGAGGAGATGGTAAGACAGCCAAATCTCAAGAGCCAAAGAAAGGGATCAGAACAGTCTTTGCTATGCGACAAATTGAGAGGATCAAGGGAGGCGACAAGAAGTTCCTGGTAAAAATACGTTATCATAGATTTGAAAACCTGATGCTGATCATTGGTGAAGATGCCAAGAAAAACAAGAAATCGCCCATCGATGATTTAGCAGGAAAGCCAAAAGCCAAGATAAAGCTTATTAAATCCTTTCTTGGAGGGCTTTATAACGTAGATCCACGTATAAGGCTAACCAGTGCCCTTTCCTTAAGGGATCTGATTAAGGCTCTTAAAGGGATAGTAATACCTAGTAAAACAAGGGATGGCTTAGAGTTAACTGAAAAAGAAAAGGAAAAACTGAGCAATAAATACAGAACACTCTACTACAACACGATCGTTGCCATGCAACCAGATACAAGACGAATCTGGTATATTGAAACGGTTACGAAAAAGAAATATTTAAGCCGAACATTAGTTGGCGAGCCCGTGAGTGAAACTGTTTATAAGGAAATCAATGCCCTTGATTTGTTTATTACAAGAGAAATTACCCTTGAACGCTTAAAAACAGGTTCCTTAAAAGCAAAAGACTTTAGGCGATTGAGTCCAAGGGTGTTTTGGGTGATCACTCAAAAAATTGACGACAAAGAATCTGATGAAAATATACCCATCTACTCACTGGATAATCCTGTGGATATTCTTATTGCTGGACTTGGAAACAGCCATCCTAAAGTTCGAGAGGTGTCTGTCAACTACTTGATCCAGATCTACTATAGTCCAGCAGCTGAGACTGACAATCAAACCAAAAACAAGATTGAAGCGGCAAGTGATGATTATCTGATCCTGGCAGAAGCTTTTAAAGCCTACATCAAAAAACGTGAAGGTGGAAAATCAAAGGCTGAATCCCCTGAGGATAAAGGTGAGAGTGAAGACGATGGGGATGATGATGGGGATGACGACGATGACAGTGGAGATGATGACGACGACGATGACAGTGGAGATGATGACGATAGCGACGATGACGACGATGACAGTGGAGATGACGATGATGATGACGATTCTGAGGAAGAGGTCTCTCTTTAACCATTGCTCTTCCAATAATGGGAAGGGAATAGAGAAATGGCGATATTGAAAGTAGCACGGCTTGGACATCCTATCCTAAGAGAAATAGCCTGTCCAGTCCATGAAGATGAGATCTCATCTGATAGCATTCAGTCTCTCATAAAGGATATGATTGATACAATGCATGAGTATGAAGGTCTTGGGCTAGCCGCTCCACAAGTTCATGTATCTAAACAAATTGTAGTGATAGAGTCTCAAAGTTCAAGTCGCTATCCAGAAGCCCCTGAAATCCCAAAAATGGTGATGATCAATCCACAGGTTGAATACTTGACCCATGAACAAATAGAATCCTGGGAAGGTTGTTTGAGCGTTCCGGATATGCGAGGATTAGTTCCTAGGTGTCAAAAAATACAGGTTGTCTTTTATGATGAGAAGGGCATCTGTCACACAGAGATTGCAGAGGATTTTCTTTCTATAGTGATACAACATGAAACGGATCATCTTTTTGGAAAAGTGTTTTTGGATCGAATGGAAGATTTATCATCCCTAAGCTTTTTGTCTGAGTTTAAGAAACATAAAGCAGGTATTACTTCCTAAATGCCGCTGACAACTTGCTTTCGCGAAGGATTTTTTGATTTGAGTTATAAATGATATGAGATTTAACGTGCCACTGTTCGGCGGCTTTAAACTTGGAAAAGCATGGATCACAAACATATTCAACGTTGCTGAGCATGTATTTGCTTTTAATCTCTCTGAGAAGACCAGCCACTCGATTTAGAGAATGAGTGGTGTACATATTGCAATATTCACAGATCATAATATTACCTTTTTGAGTCGATTCAGATACCCTAATTCATTAGAACACCTCACTTTCTATATGTCCTCACATTTTTCCTTTAATTACGGATAATAGTAAAAATTAGACGCTTTTTAATTAATGTATAAACGAGCTATACAAGGAAATCCTCATATAAGAAGTTATTTTTTGTCCATAATCCTCAATTTAAACTCATTGCTCCTGCCACCCACTTGAGGATAGTACATTAAACTCACATTTGCCGGCATCACACGGTAATCACCGGGTATCTCAGCTCTCATCAGGTATTCTATCCTGAAGTTACGCTTATAGACACGGGTTTTTGCGATACCTATCCTCTCATCGTGAACTTCTCTAGCCGCATAATATTGTTCATCCCAGGATCGATAACCTTTATAACGTTTGCTTCCCTCTATAGTAAAGCCACGATCCTTTTTGATGACCTCACACCCTGATGGGAGCCGATCTTCTATCAACACGTACTCTCTACCCTTCTTCTTAAGGTTCACAGTGAGTTCAGCGAGAATGATATCGCCTGTGACAACACGATCTCTTACGGGGACTTTTCTATATCGAACTTCCCCTCTACGTTTCTCTTTGACAAGTCGATAGTACTTTCGGCTGATACTGAAACCATGATCTTTCCTCTTGAACCATTTGGCCCTTTCATAATATTTAAAAGCTGAAGAGTAGTATAGAGTGCCCGTTCCCTCTTTTACAATTTTGACAACATTGATTCCCCTAATAAGATCTTTCTCAGGAACCGTTATCGAAAAGGACTTCAGGGATTGTTGAGGGCCTCCTACCTGGATACTGCGATAGAGATTGCCGTTTAAGTATAGTTTTGCTGTATAATTGGGTGAAAGCTCCTTGCGTCGTTTTGCAATGTCATAGAGTGCGTGGATCATGATTGCGGTGCTTTTGGTGGACCTCCAATGGGTGTCACGTCTTTGGCTCATCATCCACTGAATACCTCTCGAAACTACCGCCTGATCACTGTCTACAAAGGCAATGGCTCTCACTACATTGGCTGTGGTCTCTTCTGAGTCATCCTGCCAGTTGTAATGCCAGTCTTTACCCGCCCAGTACACACCGATCGAATCCGGGATCGCTTCTTTCACAAGGCTTTTCATGAGAACCCGAGCTTTTAGGGTCTCCCCCTGTCTTTGTAATATTTCTATGAGAATACCTCTGGCATAGGGGTTCAGCTTTTTTCTGGCTTTGAAAAGAGATTGGGTCATCTTTTTATCGCCCTTGCCGGCCATTGTCAATGCCCTGAGCATGAATACTCTTGTTGTATTATCCAGTTTAGTTGACTGGATCTGCCGCTGTAAAGATTTTATCCCCTTTTGTAGGACACCAGGCTTGACATCTCGACCTATCTTCTTGGCTAAAAGAAGTCCTGATAAGGCATAGGCAGTCATATATGGATGAGTCACGTCGTCAACCCACCATCCCCATCCCCCATCACTATGTTGTAAGTGATAGAGACGCTGAACCCCCGTTTTGTAGTAGGTGGCGATCTTCTCCTTCAGGCTGTTATCATTGTAAGACATCTTTTTCATGATGTCATCCACCAAAACTAATGGGAGAAATCGGCTCATGGTCTGTTCAACACAGCCATAGGGTTCTTTTACTAAATAGGGCAATGCGGAATTCATGGCCACTACAACACTTGGAGCTATATCTATTTTCAACTCACTGAAATTAGGGATATAATTATCCTTAAAGATCACGTTATGAATGTATTTATTTTGATTTTGTCTGAGTTCCGTGACAACAGGGTCGATGGTTTCAAGGCCATGAGGGAGTATAGGAACAGATTTCTGGACAGCATCCGACTCTTCGTTTGTGAGGGCCTTGGCTAAGAAGGTTGCCGTACCGGGTTTTTCTGCCTGAATCTTCCAATCGATCCTGATCTCCCCATTTCTGGGTATCCTGACAAGCTTTTTACCTTTGTTGATTAGCTTAAAGCCTTTGCCTTCCAATGAAATGTGAACCTTCTTAGGGGATTTCAAGTAGTTATGGACGATTGTAGAGACAATGGCTTTGTCCTTTTCCCTGTAGAAACGAGGAAGAGCTAATCGAACCAGGAGATTCTTTCTGACAAGCACCTTATGGACGATGTTTCCCACAAGAGTATCTTTAGTCACAGCCCGGACCGTCGTTCTCCAGCGAGTTAAGTTGTCAGGGAACTGAAAGTTAACGGTTGCTTCACCCCTGGAATTGGTGACGACTGAGGGAAGCCACAGGATTTCGTCTTTAAAGTCCTTACGGATTTTAGGCTGCTTTAATGTGTCGTCCTCCTTATAAGATGCCAGGGATGTTGTTTTCTTATTCTGAAGGAGACTCATGAGCTTTTTATCTCTAAACTCCCCTGTAAACCTGAAGTATAGGGAGGAAATTGTGGAGACACCATTGTATTTTCTGTTATAGAAGTACTTTCTAATATCAACAGCCCTCTCGGGAGCGATGGAATAGACAGAAGCATCCACAACACCTAAAGAAACCTCGCTCCTAACAGGTTTTCCTCTATAGTTGGTAGCAATTATCCTGAACTGAGCCTTCTCTCCCGGCTTGTATTGCTTTTTATTACTGATCACCTTGATATTTATGAACTTTTGGACAGGTGGTGCGATAATCTCTTTTCTGGCAGTATAGAGCTTGTTATTGAAGACAAGAGTCCCGTTCACCCATGTATTGGGCGTTAGAGCATCTATCAGCTTTAGATTGAGATTGGCACGGCCTTTTCTGATAGGTATGACCTTAATGAAGGGGATGGAATTGGCCTCACAAGTTACGAGAAGGTATCCCTTTTTCACAGGGCTATTAAAGACCAGTTTTGCCTGATCCCCCAATCTGTAGCTGGATTTATCCGCTATGATGCTAATAGCACCTGTTCCACGATGATCGGCCCCACCACTGCTATCATAAATATAGATATATCGTTTACTGGATGTCTTATTATGATTTCGATCCCTGGAACTTGCCTTGACAACAAGCCACATAGCCTTTGAAGGTGTGTAGTTCGCTTTGAAAAGGCCTCTTGAGTTGGTAACACCGTTTTTCCTGCCTAGAAGCTTCTCTTTGTATTTATACTTGCCGTTTACCTTTTCCCAAGTCTCCTGGTAGAAACTAATCTGTACTTTTTGTTTCTGAGCCAAAGTCCCATCAAAGCGCTTGGCTATGATCTGGATGTCTACTGGCTTGCTTGGCTCATAAAGCCATCTGGAAGTAGATACTTTAAGGTAATGATCGCTTCTTGTGACCAAGACAGTACTGGAGCCATTGATATGTCGGCGGCTTTGGTCTACAACAGTCGCAGTGATTCTGTAGCGATAGTCTGGTTCCTTATAGCGGTAGTAGGAGTAGCGATCCCTGTATTCGGCGTCTATTTTCTTAGTGTCAATCACAATATCCACGGTACCATCAGGCTTCAACTTAATGTCACTACTGCTTTTCACCTCCTGGCTTCGGCTATACTCATAATTCCCCGCTTCAGAGCTACTATAATACCAGCCATAGTTTGTATCATACCATGGAACAGTGTAACGTGTCCGATAGACATGATATTCAACCTTTCCTTTACTGACAGGGCTTCCAAAAAAGTACTTGGCTTTAATCGTTGCACGGATGGTATCTCCCTTAATATAGAACTTTTTATCCGTCTTGACCTTCACTTCGTATTCTGGTTTTTTATATTTATCTACCTTGAAATAGTAGGTATACTTAGAGTTCTGGTAATTGGCTTCGATAACATAATTGCCAAGGGAGCTGGATTCTTTAAGCTTTAGTTCACCATGGATCGTGCCGAAGTCGTTGACCTTAAGGTATTTATTGAATAGTTCTTTTTGGGCAGTGTCCTTGACTTTTATTTGGACTTCATTGCCTTTCCTGGGTAGCTGATAGACTTCGCCTTTCAGTTCCCGGACAATCGCTTTGAATGAGACTTTCTGGCCGGGACGATAGACAGGTCGGCTGGTATAGATATAACAAGCACCCGATGGACGGTAATACCCCCTGTAGAAATAAGGATCAGACAATGAGAAATCCTGTCCCTTTTGGGCAAAGATAATGATCCGATTCCCCTCACCCTTGGAACTTTTGTATTGGAAAAGTCCTTGTGAGTTGGTTTTGCCGTCTCTTATTCTTTTTTTATTCTTGTATATCTCTATTTTAGCGCCTTTTATAGGCTTTCCGGTCTTCCGGTCGGTGACAAATATCAGCCTGCCCGTACGATAACTTTTTGCTACAAAGGAAATATCTGAAATGATCACCACTGTATAGGCGGCTTTACTTTTGTAGACACCTTCTATAAGATAGATACCCTTTTTAGTAAGCCCCAAAGGTATTTTAGTGTAGGACCAGTAATGCTTACCTTTTTTGAGTCGGTAATCCATCTTTTTCAATAGCTTGTATCCCTTTAAGACCGGGAATAAATCAAAGTCACTCTCCCTGGATTCTATACTCTTACCCAGTTTCAAGCCTAATCCGCTTATTAAATCCTTTCTCATCGTGCTATTAAAGTTCCCCCGAATAAAAGTTCTCCATTGTCGGGCCAGTTTATTCTTTAGATTGGCCTTCAGCTGGAAGAAATGAGCGGCTTTACGCTTTGTTTCAACCTTTGGATAATGGATACTCTTAAGTCCTGTCAAATATTCCTTGGGTGAGTCTAACTTGTAGATACGGATACCCACTTTCTGAGTCCTGTAGCTGCCAACGGTCACCCAGGTTTTTTCACCAGGGCTAAAGATCTTTTCAGAAGCCATTTCAAGGTAGTCAGCATAGATGGTATTGCTTAGAAATATGGATAGAACAACGGTTAGGTATAATATCCAATGTGCTTTCCGTTTCATAATACACTCCTTCTTAATTTAGAATGTTCCAGCGATAAACTCCAAGAAAATGGGGATTCACAGGGATGGGTCTCCATTTAGGATTAGGATGCTTCATCAATGTTGATACAGAGACCTTTCTGACCTCTCCTCTTGTCTTTTCAATTGGCCCAGTATGATAGACAAGGTATGGTTCCTGATTATCATAATGAGACCCAGTGTTTTTCAGCTTTCTTGCATTCGTCTTTTGCATTAATATCTTTTCACCTTTTGGAACTCCAAGGTAGATCATGAGATGAAAATAACGATTATTCCTGAAGAAGAGCAAATCGCCAGGCCGAGCCATGGAAAGGTCTTTACCAATAAATCTGCTATTATATCGCATCAAAAGCTCACTGGTTGCAAAGATGCTAAAAGCGTTATCTTCTATGTCCTGTGTGGAAAATCTTCCATTGCGTATGCGGAACAATTTTTGCTTTATAACCGGCACGTCAGGATAGTTATACTTTTTTATATCGGGTATAGTCCAATCCAGGAGATGACCCCATCGACTTTTCCACTGTTCACTATGCTTTTTAAGGGATTCCATATAGGCAAAACGTGCCAGCCCCGAGCAATCCCTGTTTCCTTCATCCCATCTTACGTTCTGATCATAGAATTGCAGTTCAACAATCTGCACAAACCAGTCTCTAAAAGCTTGTCTGTCGTTCTCGTCCACGAGTTTAATGACATCAGGGTAGCCATCCTGATCTCGATCCCTCATATCATTAATTACCTTGAGCTTAAACTCTTTCTCTAACTTCTGATTCACCAACACAGAGATCCTGCTGTCTCCTGCTTTCATTGTTGAGAGCAGGGTTAATGCCACTCCTTTGCCTATAAGCCCCAAAGGTTTCTCCAATATTTTTACCGAATCCCCTTCCACCAGGATTTTATATCGTTGATTCGATAAAATCGGCTGTCCATGAGACAATTCCTGGATGGCTAAAATCCTCTGTTCCAGGTTGTTGGCATACATTATAGGAGGATCCTCAGGCTCCAGGGTGATCTTGATCACCTTTTGTTTGCCGCATGATATACCTAAAGATACAATGATTGATATAGCAATAACATACATGTATCTTGAGTAATGATAATTGTGATTGAACCTCAAACTTTTCATTTCAGTTGTATTAGAATCTCTCCTACAGCCTGATCTTTTAAGAAATCAACGCCTCCTCCAATAGCCCGAACTTCCCCCAAAAGGTTAATAAGTGGAGTGAGCCTGACTTTTGCATCATGGTGATAGAAATCATCTGGCTTATTATTGTATAAATACTTGATATAGGTTGTGGCCAGTTCTTTGATTCTATCAGGTTTAACGTAATACTTGATGGGGTAATTCCTGGTCACCTGGGCCCATAGGCCTTTATGGTCCTTGTCTTTAGCTAATCCACTAGCTCCCTTGAAGTAAGCGATGATGGCATCCAGTGTGTTCCGACTAAATGTTACAATCAAGTAACCCTTATAATAGGCAAAACCAGGGGAAAAATCACGCATTTTGGAGGTGGTATTTTTTTGGTGGTTATTGTACCCAAATCGTCTTGTAGAATCGAAGGAGAACACCTTGACACCTTGCAAACTTCGTCTTTTCAGCTTAGGATGGTTAAAAACATAATGGAATATCTTTGTCATTTGCCTTATTGGTCTTGCTTTTCGGTTTGTTTTTACAATGAAAGCGACTTTAGGAAAAGGATTAAATCCCTGATAGCCTATCCCCGTGAGGACTAAAGCGACTTCGCCATCAAAGTATTTGCTAATTAGCTTCTGAATCTGGATTTTGTAGACATTTTCTATCTTCCTGAGAGTCGATTGAAAAGCCTTACGCTCTGAATTATCTCTTGGCCAGGTTTTAAGCAGCCATCCATAGAGTTTTTCAAAGTTCATCCGATTGGATGTGAGATAAAAGGCTGTGGCTTTTGGGAAGCTTTTTAAGAGTTGGTTTTTTTGACTCTTTTTTGCTAGAATCTGGCTTAAAGGATGGCTTCTTCCAGATTTTGAATAATAATATTGATAGTCTATTTTAATGACTTTTCTTTCAAGAGCAATTTTCCAGTATTCTTCTTTGAATAAGCGACTGAGCTGACGGGATTTACCCTTTTCTCCTGACTTCACTGAATGAGATACTTTCTCATAAATCATGATGGGGTATTTTTTACCGGCTTTTTGATACATTGCTTTCTGGAAAGCCTGTTTAGCGGAAATCGCTGAATAATGCTTTCCATGAGCCAATTGGATGATATTCTTTAAGTGTTTGTCATTATTGGAGGTGAAGGCATAAGTTCCAATGAAGGTGAAATACAGCTTTTGTTTTCCAAGGGTCAGTTGTTCAATAGCTATATTTTGATAGGACTTTGTGATAATATCTTTCTTGAGTATTTTATACTTAGCAAGGGTTTTAGCGGCTTGTTTCAAGAAAAGGGTGAGTCGATCAACCTTTGCGATGACTAGAATGTCCTTCTGGATTTTTACAATGGCTCCTTCCTCCCCAAAGAATCGGAAGACCATGTCCAGGTCAACCTTTAATCCACTATATTTCTCGAAGGCCTTGATCCCGTCGAACCATTTTTTGCTATCATTGCTTTCAAGGAGGTCACGCGTCATCTTAAGCTTTTCAAATCGCTTTATCAATGGGTGGGTCAAAAGATCCTTAGTTTCTGATTGCAGATTATTGAATAATATAACCTTTGAGCTATCCATTGGGATAAGCTGACTGATGTGTCTCACAGGGGACTTAAAGGATGGCGTGCGGGAATCCAGAGCCAGGATAATGATTTCACCGATTAGGACAAGCATTAATACGATCAAAGTGCCCCAAAGGATTTTCTTCCACTTAGGTTTATTTTTACTCATACCGACCCCCAAATTTAAGCGTATATTAAGTATAAAGGATATTTAAAAAAAATCAACCCTTTTTTATCTCTTCTCAAAGGAATCGACCTATTCTTGACTTCTAGCAAGCTTTTCGATATAATTATTGTGACGAGTATTTTCTTTAAATCGCCGAATAAGTGAGATATCTTTATGTTACATCTATTTAAACTGTTAACAAATCTAGTAACTCTCTTAAGCAATAATCTTCAACTCCTTTTGGCTTTAAGCTTTTTTCTTATTCCCGTATTCTTTTATCCACAGGTTGAATCAAAGGAAGTTAAAGATAAAATCTTACTCTACTACGATGATCAGGACAACGATAAAACCACACTTACCACCGTTTCTGAGCAGAAGATCTTATTGAATAACAAGTTTATCCAAAGGGTCTATCAAAAATATATTGGAAGATTCCATGTCCAGGTGGATAAAAACAAGAAGAAAGTAATAATCGGCAAATATTCATTATTCCGAAAGTTAAAAAAGAAGGCTCCTTTCAAACTCCACAAAAAACAAGTGACCCGTTTCACCCGTGAGAAGACAGGGAAACTCAAGGTTGAGCCTCAATTCTTTTATCCAGCCTTACGCAGCGTCCCTCAATTCCCTGAATATAAGGTGGGGCCGGGAAATAGCTGGGAAAGTCACTCCCATATCAGTCAGGATCAAAGAGAGTTTGGCATCCCGAATCCTCATCTTATTGAGATCACGCCACGCTATTTGTATCTTAAAAATGTGACCTACAAAGGCAAAGAATGTGCCCTGATTTCAATCCGCTTTTTAGTCAATCAAAATAACCTGGTCAGGATAGGGAAAAAGTACAGACGTTTGTGGGTCTCAAGAAAAGGTCTCTACATCGCTCGACGGATGGGCACATTCACTGGACAATACTATTATTCGCTAAAGGATCATTACATCATTCATTTTAAGGTCCATTATAACCATCTTTTGTTTTACGAAAACGGGATAGTCCAGGAAATCATCGGCGACGATCTTGGAGACGTTGAACGAAAAAGGAAATAGCAGTAGGTATTCATGAAAGTCTATCTGGACCATAACGCCACAACCCCCATTCATCCAAAAGTCAAAGAAGCGATGATACAAGCTCTTGATATATATGGAAATCCATCCAGTTCCTATACCTTGGGACGTCAAAGCCACTATCTCATTGAGGAAAGCAGATCTAAAACTGCCCAATTCCTTGATGTAGAAAGCAAACAAGTGATATTCACAGCAAGCGGCTCGGAAGCCAATAACATGGTGCTAAAGGGTTTATTTACTAATCCTTACGAAGTTAACAGAAAGGATCATCTAATCATTAGTTCCATTGAGCATCCATCAGTCATGACTTGTGCAAAGTCCTTAAGGGATAGGGGGATAGACCTTACCCTTTTGTCTGTTGATTCCTACGGCCGAGTCGACCTTGAGGAACTTAAAACTGCCATCCAGCCGAACACACGACTAGTATCTATTATGTTGGCCAACAATGAAATCGGGACGATCCAACCCATTAAAGAAGCTGTCCAAATCGCTCACGAGCAAAATATACCCTTTCATACGGACGCTATCCAAGCGATTGGCAAAATCCCTGTGGACATCAAGGATTTAGGGGTGGATTATTTGACTGTATCGGGGCATAAGCTCTATGGGCCAAAAGGTGTGGGGGTATTGTATGCTAAAAGGCCCAAAAAGCTTCTTCCATTAATCGAAGGCGGCCCTCATGAATTGGGATTACGGGCTGGAACAGAAAACACCTTGGCAATCATAGGCCTTGGGGTCGCTATTGACTGTCTGCAGCAGGAGATGGATGAAAACAATCAACGTGTTAGTCGATTAAGAAGGCGTTTGGAAGAAGGAATACTTAAAACCATACCCAACACAAGCTTAAACGGTCACCCTGATCAAAGACTCCCTGGGACAGTGAACATAAGCTTTAATGATGTGGAGGGCAAAGCCATTCTCTTAAAACTTGACATGAAAGGGATTTCCGTATCCACAGGGTCCGCTTGCAGCAGTCATTTGTCTGATCCGTCCTATGTCATTCAAGCGTTGGGCTATAGTTACGAAAGAGCTTATAGTTCTGTTCGCTTCAGTTTGGGATGGGGAAACACGGATGACCAGATAGATTATGTTCTCAATAAGCTGCCACAGGTTGTTTCTGATTTGCGTAAACTCACGTGACACGAGGGGCCATTAGCCTCGATTTTTCCATGCTTATCATAAATTATACTAAATCATTTTTTGCTAGTGATAAAATCCTTAGTGATAATCCTTTGTAGGCTAGGAGCATCCCTTTTCCACAAAGACTAGGACAGATTATTTGGACAATTTTAAAACTCTTTGGTATATTAGAATAGGCCAAAGTATTTAAAGCGATAACTTTGTTCATAAAGCTTTTCAGTAGAGAAAAAACCATGATCACTATGTTAAATTACCAGATAAATGATCAGCTCTATGAAAGTTTGCATACCGTTATCTACCGTGGATATCGCAAAACTGATGATTTGCCCGTTGTTCTTAAAATCCTTAAAAAAGAGTACCCAAAACTTGAAGACATCGCTCATTTCAAGCGAGAATATAAAATTACATGTAATTTGAAAATAAATGACGTGATTAAGGCTTATTCTCTGGAAAAATATGAGAATACTCTCGTGATGGTGATAGAGGACTTTGGTGGAAAATCATTAAATACGTTTATATCTACACAGAAATTGGATTTAGACTGCTTTTTGAATATTGCTATCCGAATAGCAGACATTTTAGGCCATGTACATCGGCAGAATATTATACACAAAGACATAAACCCCTCTAATATTATTTGGAATTCCAAAACTAATGAAGTGAAAATAATTGATTTTGGTATTTCAACCACTCTGCCACGGGAATATCCTGTGGTTTTGAGTCCCAATGTGTTGGAAGGAACCCTGATGTATATGTCTCCGGAACAAACAGGTCGAATGAATCGGGCTATAGATTATCGAACGGACTTATACTCCTTAGGAGCCACATTTTATGAAATGTTAACAT
>CAJXGR010000027.1 GCA_913053665.1 uncultured Spirochaetia bacterium | reverse complement strand
GCAAAATCATTTTGTGCCATTCAATCGTCGACAGAAGATAAATGTGATGCTAAATTTTACTGAGTTGGTTTGTCCCAAGCAAAACCTCCACCCTCATTAGTGTATGTATAGGCTATTGCATGGTGGATTACTGGATCCTTTTCCTCCCAATGCCTGTATGCAGCTGAAACTCCCTGCCCGAGTCCTTTGTTGTTGCCATACTCACATTTTTTATCCTTCAATATAGAGTTCAAGGATGATAAACTTATTTGTATTTTCTTGGAATATAGGGCAATAGCTAATTCTCCAATGAATTCGTAGATTTCTTCTTTATCCATATTTTACTCCTGAAATAATTATTATACAAACGTGAGTTCTATACAAAGAGAGCAATAATATAAAAGAGCCAAATAATTTAATGAAGTGCCTATAAATCATATCGTGTTAAACCCTTTAGCCACTGAGGAAGGGATATTTGGGCTTTTTGGATTTACGATCAGTCGTCTTTCGGCAGGACTGACCAGAACATCCATATCCTCCATGGGCACAGCACCCAGCAAAACCTCGTCCCCAAGAACGATGGCTCCCGTGAAGCATCCTCTATTCTCAAACTGAACTTCGACAGGGCCGACATAGGGGCATAGATGCTCCTTCCCGTCGGCTGTTGTGACGTCTCGTTTATACAATTCCTTTAGATTCAACTGATTGGCAATATGTTCAGGGATACAAAGGTGAAGAGCCCCTGTATCAACCAGGGCTTCGACTTCCATCTCTCTTAACTCGTCTTGTTTGGGATTTCTTAATGTGATTTTGGCTTTGACTAAACCCATTTTTTTTATCCTTAAGATATAAAATAACACGTAATTCAGGTATTTTTGTAATCTATCGAACAAAGTTATTAAAATATAGAGTTGGCCTATAAGTTACAGCAAAAGTCTGATTTCAACAGAATCGTTTATATGATGAACAGGATCAATTTTATGGAAAGACATTGACTTCCAATAGTCCGTATTTTTGGACCGTCAGGCTATGGAGAGAACAACTTATAAGAAGAATATATTAAATCCTTTTTCATCAAATGGATCATCAATGTTGGATAACTTATTCAATTCCAGGGTTGTATCGTGGATTGCTCCAGTCAGCATTTCAACAGTTTCTTGAGAGACGGATTTCTTGTTGTCCAACTCCATTTGAACAAGTTGTAAATTGTTGGAGAGATTGTTAACATAATGATTGGCATTAAACATTGCTTGCTTGAGAGTTTTTAGTTTCTCTTTCTTCAGTCTCATCAATTCTTGCTTACGGCGAACATCACGGTATCTGTAAATTAATATTGTACTAATCAAGAGGGACAATAAAGTTGTAAAGATTATAGTCATTATGTGAGACTCCCATCGACTTAAGCTGTCGGGAACTATAATCTCTTTGACAAATTCAAATGTAGACATAATAATGGCAGTCATTAGAGTAGAGACAATAATAAATATTTTAGGCTTCATTTGATATTATTAACTCCTGTAATGTCTGTTTTAGTTGATCTTTCGTCAATACATTATCATGAATTGAGTAGCAAATCTTAAACAAGACACCCTATAATTTTCACAAATGATGACTGTTAGCTTGAATATAGATCTCTTAAGCAATCTATCAGGACTGGTTTTTCATCATCAATTTCCCTAAATCCTTATCTCTATCAATTTCTGATCTCAGTAATTCATAGGTTACATTGTCTCGATCAGCTTTTGGACGATTTTGACTTAACTTAAACTTACTTTCTACCTTCTGGACATAGATTTCAAAGCCTACGATGGCTTTTAGCATATTGGATGGGTACTCCAGTTTCCAGGAGGTTTTATTTTTCGTTTCATGGATATGAGTTAACTTTTCAATGGCATCTATGAGTTTAGCCCCTTCAGTAATGAGCTTTGGGATGCCATAGAGATGAACAGCTGTATAGTTCCATGTTGGCACTCCTGGACTTTCGTACCAGGTGGGTGAAACATAGGCATGGGGCCCCTGGAATATTACAAGAACCTGCTGGTCAGACTCAAAGTGTTTCCATTGCTCATTGGATTTAGCAAGATGTCCTATCAGAGTGATATTCTGATCTCCTTCAACGATGAAAGGAATGTGACTGGCAAATGGAATGGTATCTCTTATCGTGATCAGTGTCCCAAAAGAGTGATCTCTGATCAGATTAAGGGTTTTGCTTGTATCAGCCTCATTAAAATGGTCCGGTATATACATTTTATGCGATCCATTATTTATTTAAACAATTGGAGTTGACCAAAAGATTGATTTTCCCTTAACCCATCGAATAAACATAATAAATCCGATGGTGTCAAGCAAAATATGTCTTAAAGCTATTATTGTCTACTATGTAGATAGTTTAATCCATTCCTTAAATATTGATCTGAACATTCCGATAAACAGGGAGTAATGATTTCCATTTATTCTATCTTCTGAGTATATTTACAAATCATGGAAAAAAAGAAAGTCACACCCTTTGAGTTTAAAAAGATCACTCGGGAGGAGACGCCCAATAACCCCTCCAGCACAGTGAAGCCCTCGATATCCTCTCAAGAGATCGGTAAAAAGACCTACCGAAAAGCCAAAAATGATAGGGAACTCCTCCAAAACATTGGTGACAAAGATAATCTAACCAGTCTGGATGAGAAATATGAAGTCATAGACTATATCTTCAAGAAGAATGACAACCCTCTAATTATATGTGGAGCTTGTGGTAACAAGATTCACTCTCAGTATTTTGTCTCCCACTCAAGCCATAAGGACATCATCTTCTGTCCCGGATGCTATCAGAGTCTAGCAGGCTGTGACAATTGCGGTATGCCCATGAAACCTGTGGGACCAACACTTAGAATCAATTACTGCCAATATTGCAAGGTGACTAAAGCTTGTGGCTGTTGTGGGGACGCCATCACCTCCAAGCAAAGCTATCGCATCCCATTTGTTAAGGGAACCTTTTGTCACAAGTGTTTTCTAAGGGCTGGACGTTGTGCCATCTGTTTGACTCCTATATTAACGGATAGCAATTCTATATTTGTGGGAGGGAAAAAGCTTTGCATGGCCTGCAATAAAAGAAAAATCACTCAGGCAGAGGCTTTAGAGCTTAACAAAGGAGTGATTCGTTTACTCAATCAGCAGTTTGGCATAAGTGAGACGATACAATGCACTGTCCTGCTGACAAGCTTTAGGAGAGTGAACCCCATAGGCCAGTCTGAAGCCTTGGGACGATTTCTTAAAGTATCCAATCGCAGTGTTTTAGCCCTCTACGATGGGGTGACGCGAGAACGTGCCATCGGTGTTTTTGCCTATGAGTACGGGAAGTACATATATAAACGTCTGAATCCAAGTGTCCAAAATGATAACATCCGCCATAGCTTCTCCCTTTGGATCAAGAGCCTGACTTTACGAGATTATGGCGAGTTAGATGAAGTGTCACAAATTAAAGGTGGTATAGATAAAGACCCAATCCTTAAGTCACTGCTGAATATAGAGCGTTTGGGGGGGATCAAAAGGGTGCTAGACAAAGTTGTAGCGGGAGAAGTGGGCAGAAAGTGACCTTAAAGAAACTGGGAGAGAAGGTAGATGGACAGGTCATTGGCGATGATCAAACAGAAGTTTTCAATGTCTCATCCATTGATTCTCCCAAATCCGGGACAATTGTCTACATAGAAAAAGAGAAACACATTCATGAGGTTTTAAACTCCCCTGCCACAGCCCTTTTATTATCAAGAACTATCTCAACACCCAGAACCCATAAGCCTATCCTGCAGGTGAATGACGGTAAGTTGGCTTTTATACAACTACTCAAGCATTTTAATATTGGTTTTTCCCCATTGGAAGGGATTCATCCCACTGTAATTCTGGGAGATAATGTGTCTATAGGTGATGGAGTCAATGTTATGGCCCATTGTGTCATTGAGGATAATGCTAAAATAGGGGATGGTGCTGTCATTTATCCTCACTGTTTTATTGGATATATGTCTCATATAGGGGAAGGCAGTCTATTGCATCCTCGTGTGACTATTGAGAGAGGATCCATACTTGGCAAGAGAAATATAATATCGAGTGGCGTTGTTCTAGGCTCTGACGGATTTGGCTATTATGACGACAGGAAGGGTGAGAGGCATAAAGTCCCTCAAGTTGGGATAGTCGAGACGGGTGATGATGTTGAAATAGGGGCTAACACAACGATTGACCGTGCTACGCTGGATAAAACCTATATTGGATCGAACACCAAGATTGATAATCTCGTCCAGATAGGTCATAATTGTTATATTGGGAAGGATTGTTATATTGCTGGTCAGGTGGGAATTGCAGGTAGTTCCAGGATTGGTAATCGGGTGACTCTGGCTGGACAGGTTGGTATTGTGGATCATGTTGTTCTGGAAGATGATGTGGTGGTATTAGCCCGTAGTGTTGTGACTCACTCTATAAAAAAGGGAGAAGTGGTCTTGGGTTTTCCTGCTAAACCAGCTAATGAAGCAAAAAAGATATTAGCCTCTTTATCCAGACTACCAAAAATCATTGAGAGACTCAAAAAAAAAGGTGGATAGCTTTATGATCCAACGATATCTTCACACATGACAGGATAGGTAGAAAAGAAAAAAGTCTATACCTACATTTTTTTCTTGACTCAATAGATCAAAACAATTATCTTAAGGTAACTGATCAAATTATCTGAATGAAAACAATTATGTGAACACTTGAAATATAAATCAGTGCAAACTCTTATAGGAAAATGAAATGGCTAAGAAAGGTGGCAACCGGGTGATTATTACATTAGAATGCACTGAATGTCGTGAAAGTGGGCTTCCCCATGTGTCAAGGTACTCTAGCAAAAAGAATCGTAGAAATACAACGGGAAAATTAGAGTTGAAGAAGTATTGCCGATACGAGAGGAAACATACGCTACATAAGGAAATAAAGTAAAACCTTTCTATAGAGTTCTCTCAAACCAGGATGGGTTTTTGAGTGAATCATGTTTTATCGTGTCAGCTTGGATCTGACAAGCTTAGCGAGAGTGAAAACCTGGCCAGAAATGTCCCGCATCTAATTATTGTCTCCTCTCATTTGTGCTAGAATGCTATTGGAATCATTGTAATATCCTATCAGAAGTGATTTCAGCGTCCTGACTCCATTTGGATAGATGAAGCCGTCCTGACTCCCATTAGGACGTAGAATCCTCTATCAATGAGTTCTCTTGTCTCTGTCAAACCTTGATAACAATGATGTCTTTGCTATATACCTTAATTAACTTGACTTTAGGTATGATACCATGAAAAAAGTTTACCCAATTTATCTCAATAAAAAAAGCCCATGCTATTCTCTGGATCACCAGGATAATTATGGCTGTCCTGCTCACAGCGATATTGCCAGATTCCTTTATAGCATTAACATTGGCGAACAACGTCAGGCTTTTGAGATCTTAAAAACAACCAACCCATTTTCTGGAGGCTGTGGCCGATTTTGTGATCATCCCTGTGAGACAGCTTGTAACAGGGGCACGTTCGATGATCCTGTGGATATTAAATACCTGGAGCGTTTCGCATCAGATTACGGCTTTGATAATAATATTATGGCTGAACCGGTGAAAGATAGAAAAAACAAGTCGATTGCAGTGATTGGATCGGGGCCTGCTGGATTATCAACAGCCTATTTCCTGGCTAGAGAAGGGTATGATGTGATCGTCCATGAACGTCATGGAGAGCCAGGGGGCATACTGACTCAAGGGATACCCATTTTTCGTTATCCTGTTGCTGTGCGAGACTATGAAATACGTTATATTCAAAGTTATGCCGTCCGAATAGAGTGCAATGCCGATGTGGATAGTGATTTTTTACTCAGGCTCATAAAGGAACACGATGGTGTGGTGATTGCAACAGGTGCTCAAAAGCCACGACTGATGGGAATACCTGGAGACGATCTCCCCGGAGTTGTGGTTGGATTTGACTTTTTAAGGAAGATGCATTTTGATCCTGATTTCAAAAGGAAGGATTACGCCGGGCTTCTTGAAAAGTTAGGAGTGGGCAAAAAGGTGGCTGTGATTGGTGGTGGCTATACTGCCTTTGATGTGGCGCGATCGGTTGTAAGGCTGGGAGCGGATCCTTGTATTTATTATCGTCGAGGCATAGATGAGATGACGGCTCACCCCGGTGAAGTGCAGGAAGCGAACCATGAAGGCGTCCAGTTCCAGTTCTTGATCGCTCCTAACCGTGTGAGGAAGCATGAAAGTGGTCAATTGGAAATGACTATGGAGAAAATGTGGCTTGGAGAACCAGACAGTTCCGGGCGGAGGCGTCCTCAACCGGAACATGGATCAGAACACCCTGTTCTAGTCGATACAATTATCACGGCGATTGGCGAAACGCCTGAGTTAGGCTTTATTCCAGGGGATTATAAAATTGCAGGCTATCAGCTTGTTATTGATCAGTTGGATGAGGCCATGAAAAACAAGGTTTATATTACAGGAGATGCCCTCCAGGGGAAAGGAAATGTGACAGGCATGGTCGTTCGGGCTGTAGGAATGGCTAATGACACAAGTATACAAATCCGCAAGGCTTTGGGAGAGGATTTAGAGGAACCATCTTATTACAGCAATGTAGCCTTTTACGATACGATTAAAACACGTTACTTTAATAAAGAAGCGCGTGTACGAATTGATAAACTCCCTTATGAAAAGAGAATTGGGAACTTTGACGAGGTGGATCTCCCTCTAAATGAGGAATTAGCCGTTGAAAAGTCTGGAAGATGTTGGAATTGTGGGATTTGCATCCAATGCGACTGGTGTCGGGATTACTCAAATCAAGCTATTTTAAAGCTGTCGGTTCCCTGGAATCCAGGTAAAACCAGTCATTTCTATAAATTCCTGATGGACAAGATAGACTGGAGCACCCGTGAGAGTGTCACAGGATGCCCTCGAAATGCTATGGGAATGGTTCCTTATGATGATCAGTGGAAAGACTTGGTGGATAAGCAATATATATCCTTTGATTCAATTAAGTATTGAAATAATAATTAAATAAAGGCGATAGCTATGGATGTTAGAACTTTTAGTGGTGGAGAAGAGGGCTTGCCCCCTGGAGCCTGTGGATTATTAACAGCAATAGGCCAATTCAAGCTTGGGAGCGTGTTAAATGCCGCTCAATGTCTTCAGTATAGGGGTCGAACAGGGGCCGGCCTGACTCTTAAGGGCGTGTACCCCTATGAGGCGGATAACTTGTTTCATTTTCATATTATGTTTCGTGATCCTTCTATGATCACTGAACTGGAAGGGGTTCTAGAGAATTGGGGCTGGCGATTTGAAGGGAAAAACCCTCTCATCCAGAAGAAGTGCTATAATGAATATGATATGCCTAAAATGTTTCACTATCGTGTAACGACTCCACCTGCTGAAGATATGTTATACACTGATCAGATCTCTGATCCCATGATGTTTATCCGTAAAAAGGTGACTGAGTTTAATATCAAATATCTTGATGACGCTAGAATATTTTCCAGCGGACAGGATACGGGTACTTTTCTAACAGCATTTCAATTGGACGATACAATAAAGGTTTTTGATATATACCAATATAGTGACAGGAATCTCTCTTCCGTACAGGCTCACATGAGATGGCCTACCAGTTCAGGTCGGGGTCTGTGGTGGGGTCCTCAGCCTATCGCCCTTGGAAACGTTTCTGGGACACATAATGGACATTTATCTTCGGATAAATCTAACGCTATGGCTTTGGAGCAACTGGGTATCGCGTTGCATGTTGGAACAGACTCTGAAGCACTATTTAAGGAAATAAACTATTTAGTATACGGTGGATATACCCTTCAGGAGATGGAATGGATTATCTCCAGGAAATTCCCCAATGAAGTAGCCCTGATGACTGATGAGGACAGGGAACGATATACAGAACTTACTGCAGATCCCATCTTGAACAGGTTTAAAATTAGTGGACCCACTACAGCTATAGTACAGATCGATGACTTAGTGGTGGCTCTCACCGACAGAGACCACTTAAGGCCCTTTACGATAGGCACCAATGACCGAATAACCCTCTTGGCCAGTGAAGAGAGGGCCGTCGTTGCGGCGGCTTTTGCTATGGGGGAAAACGTGAAGATCTTTAATCCTGATGCGGGAAAACTAGTGGCATTTAAAATAAATAATGGAGTACCAGAAAGATTGGCCTATGAGTGGAAAAAAACTGCCTGAAAACCTGATTGTTCAAACAGAAGGTTTTCCAACAGAAGCACATAAATTAATTCGTCGAACTTTTATTGTTCACGATGAGTCTAAAAAGTTGGGGATGCATAATATAGGAGCTGAATTCAGGGTCAAGGTGACCTCTGCCGAGGAGGAGCCTGGGAAAGGGTGTATCCATTGTGGTACATGTGTTATAGAATGCACTCACAACCTGGAACGCCCGGATCTTCCCTTCGGAGTCTTTTGGGTAGAGGAAATCCCGGTGGATGCAGAAGGAAACCGTGTTCAACCTGATGATGACGAAGAAGTTATATTTGTAGATAAAATCCTTCACATTAATCAAGATGAGTGCTGTAATTGTAAACGATGCGTGAAAGAATGTCCTACTGGTGCGATACAAGTTTATGAAGAGAGGGATTACCACTCTATAGGCTGTGAGCTAACGGATCATAGGGTTATCAACAGTGCCTTAAAGCGAAGCAGGGGTTTACCGATGGTTGGGTCGGCCCATCATGGTGCCCTACCCTCTAAAATTACGAGTGAATGGTTGATTGATGCCGCTGAAATCCTTAGCCCTCAAAGGGATAATCGTCATGAATACGCTGGAAATATGCATGAAGCGTATCTTGGGAAGCGCAGGGCCAGGATGAAGGTGGCCAGTCCAATATTTGATGTCAATCAAAGCTATGGATCCAACAGTCACGAAGCTTTTATGGCAAGGATGATGGGTTCCATCAAGCTCCAGAGACCCTTTTTTACAGGGGAAGGATTTATTCACCCAGACTTTCAATCGGCTTTTCAGCATTGTATTATACAATTCGGTTCTGGGGGCTATGGTCCATGGGTTGAGCTGGATAAATTCGCTGGATTCGATATTAAGTACGGGCAGGACGCCAAAAAGGGTAAAGGAGGGCGTCTCAATGGGCCTAAAAATGATCTTGAGATCGCCCTTCTCCGTTGTGTTGAGGCTTTGAAGACCTTAACAGCTCCAAACCCTCAGCACCTGCAGTATTCCATTGAAGAGTTGCCTATGAGAGTAGAAACACTCAGGGCTTTACTTGGAGACCACAAGCTTATTGGTGCAGATGTCTATGGTACAGCCTGGAACTATCGAGAGATTGTTGTTGCATTGGCGAAAGCAGGATTTGATTATATTACGATCAAAGGTGGGGATGGGTCCACAGGGGCGGCCCATAATGTTGATCTCCAAAATCGTGGTCTGAACACTGTATATTTAGCTCACATAGCTGATTTAGCTCTGAGACAAGAAGGTTTGAGGGAAAATGTCTCATTAATTGCTGAGGGCGGGATTATGGACAGTTTTGCGGCTTTCCTTGTTCTGCTTGCCGGTGCAGACTTTGTAGGCATGGGAATGCGGCAACTGCATCCTCTAGGATGTACCCTCTGCCAACGATGTCATACGGGTCAATGTGCGTGGGGCATTACCTCCCGCCGTTATGGTGATCGAATAGATCCAGAACATGGTTCCAATCAAATATATGAGATGAATCAGAGTTGGATTCATGATATGGAAGGGCTTGCCGCGGGTCTTGGAATGAGTACCTTAGCGGATGTTGTTGGCTCACGACGATTTAGGTATCATGGAAGCGACCCTCTTCTTTATGAAACCTTTGGGAAAAAGGAATGGAAAAGTCAGCTGGATCATGTTATTCCTCCAACACGGGGATTTTCAGTATTAAAAACAGAAAAAGAAAGTTATGATGAAAACAAAAGCTGTATAGAAGAGAATCTATCCAGGATATCCGGGGATACCCTTGAGATCGATGTGGGAGTGGATAAAATGGGTAGCAAAACCTTGAATCTCATTATGAAAGAGGCTTCAAAAAGAGGAGTTGAAAAGTTTGTACTCCGAAACGCTGGAGGACAAAGGTTTATTGGGACTGGCGTAAAAGCGAAAGAGATTCATGTTCATGGCTTGTCAGGAAATAACTCATTTTCTTTCACAAGAGACGTGAAAATCACGACCTACCCTACGACGGCTGGTAAGACACGAATCCAGGGAAACGTACAAGTGGGTGTGGCAAACACATCCAACCCTTCTGAAATCAATATAAGTGGCGAAGTCAATGATCTTTTTGCCTCCTACGCAGTCTCAGGCAAGTTTAGAGTGGCTAAGGGAGGAGGGGTTAGAAACTTGCTTCTCTTTAAGGGAGGTCTTCCCGAGATTTGGAAAGAAGTGAATCCTGCAAAATATGAGGACTGGACGAAAGAAGAGATCTACGATGAGCTTCTTTTACTGTATCAAAAAAGGAAAGCGAAGATAGAGAAAATGGGTTGGGATCATTATATCGATACTTTTGGTTCCTTACTGGCTGACCGGATTCCTCCTGTTGGTATCTTTGGTCTGGACAAAGACAAGGGTATGGGAGACTACTTTATGGAGTATGCACAGGGGGGAATCGGGATATTACTTAATCTATTTGATCTTCCATCCCCCATTGGCTTCTATGCCTGCAGTGGTATGTCAGCGGGAGCCTCATATATACGAGGGCAGGTTCATGAAAAACAGCTTGGAGTAGGGGTTCGCAAGGAAGGTACTTTGATAAGAGAAGAGGATCGAACGTTTTTAAGTAACGAAATAAAAGAGTTTATCGATGTCTTCACAAAGATTGACATTGATCCAGAGTACAATAGCCAGCTTCTGCACTTTGCGAATCGCTTTGAAAGGGAGCGAGAAGAGCTTCTAAATGAGTTTTGCAAAATAGTCCCGGTTTAGCTCCTGCTAAAGCTTGTCATTTACATCATATCCCAACTCAATAGCTTTGTGGTAATCTTTTTCAGCGAGGTCATCTTTCTTCATGACTTTATGGGCCAGGCATCTCAGGTAATACGCTTCACTATTCTTAGGGTCCAACTCAATTACGGAGGTAAAGTCCTGGGAAGCCTTATCCAGTTGGCCAAGATCTGCCAATGCAATCCCTCGTGAGATATAGGCTTTAAGATTGCTATCATCCAGTTCTATAGAGTGATTATAATCTTCAATAGCTTGTTCAATCTCTTCCATAGCGTAATAGACCTCACCTCGATAAAAGAAAACATCTTCATGAGATGGATCCTCCTCGATGACCCTAGTGAAATCCTGGATAGCACTAGTATATTCACCCATATTGTCGTAGGCATGCCCCCGATGCCAGTAAATATCAACATTGCCAGGATCTAATTCCAATGCCCGATTCAGGTCTTTTATGGCCCTGTCATGCTCTTCTATATTGTCATAGGCTAAAGCCCGATTGTAATAAGCCTCAAAATCCCTTGGATCCAACTGGATTGCTTTAGAATAATATTCAATCCCTTTATGAAAATCCCCTTTGGATAAGGATATAAAAGCTTTTCCACGCCACTCGTCTGCTTTGTTTTCTTTTGGAGATTCTTTATCTGACATTCCAAACACCTTTAGGGCTTTAGTTGAATATTATAGCTTAAGAATTAATACCTGCTTATATCACTGTACTAGTGGTGGGAAAAACATCGTTCATCAGTGAAAACCATGGCCAGACCATGCTCGTTACAGGCCTCTATCACAGGATAGTCACTCACAGATCCTCCAGGTTGGACGATGGCCTTGATACCTGTGCCTGCAATACGATCTATCGAATCCCTGAATGGGAAAAACCCGTCAGAAGAGATGACAGCCCCTTCCAGAGTCTCTTTGCCTTTATATTTATTTTTTGCCTTAAGAATCGCCTGCTCAACAGCCCCCACACGATCCTGCTCTCCCGTACCCACTGCTAAAGTCATACCATTCTTAACGATAACGACCCCATTGGAACGGACACTTAAGTTGACATACCATGAGAACAGGAGATCCTTATATTCTTTATTCGTCGGTGTCCTCTCACACTTGATATCACCTTTATCCTTATGCTGATTATATGCTTGAATCAGATCATTACGATTACGTATTTTCGTGAGATATGGGTCAGAAAGGATAATGGAACCATCCTGCAGGATTTTAGCCTCTTTCACAGGGGTTTCATCACCTATGAACTTGGCAAGACCTTCTATATTAGAGAGTTTAAGGATACGTATATGCTTATTTCTTTTATAGTGCGGGAAATCATGGAAAATATCGATGGCATCTTGAGTAAAGTCAGGGGCTGCAACCACTTCGATCACGCTGGACATGATCTCATCGGCTGTTTCAGCATCCCCCTGTTCGTTGAAGGCGACCACTCCACCAAAGGCGGCTTGGGGGTCGGCATCCCTGGCGTTGATGTAGACTTGTTTGAGAGATTCGTCTTGAGTTGCAACACTGGCTCCACTGGGGTTTAAATGTTTCATGACAACGGAAGCCCTTGCAGTCATATATTTCAATATCTTTACGGCGTAATTCAGGTCTTCCACATTGGTTTGCGAGAGTCCCCCTTTCCCGGATTTCAAGGTCTCATATTGACCGAAAGTCAAATGATCCCGTTTGGGACGATAAATAGCTCCCCCTTGATGAGGGTTTGTCCCGTAACGCAGATCTTCCACCTTTTCATAAGTCATTCCCATGAACTCAAAAGAGTTCTGGAAATCTCCTATATTGGCCTTGAAGTATTTGCTTTTTAAATCCTTACTGTCCATAGAATAACCTTAATTTGTGCCATATTTTTTGGCGTATTCAAAGATTCCACCACATTGGATAATGGTTTCAGCATCTCCAAGAGAGTCTAAGTGGTAGACTTTCCCACTAGGTTTATGGGTAAAGGTTTTAGCATCCAAATCCACTTCAACTTCTTCTCCAGTCTTCATTTCATCGCATAGGCGTTTAGAACTGGTAAATGGGTACAACAAACCAGCGTTCACCGAATTACGAAAGAATATACGAGAGTAGGATTCCGCGATTATAAGCCGAACCCCTGCCGCATTCAGGGATATAGGAGCATGTTCCCTCGACGAGCCGCATCCAAAGTTCTTCCCGGCGATAATAATAGGGCAGGACGCCTCATACTGCCCCTCCTCAATAAATGATAACGAGTTTTTGGGTAGTCCAACTAAAGCGTAACTGCCAAGCTTCTTTCGTTCTTCAGGATCAGTGGGGAGGAGGTTAAGATATTGGGCCGGAATGATTTGATCCGTATCTATATTGTCTCCCAAAACAAATATCTTCCCTGTTACTTTATCACTCATGATTTACTCCATATATTCCCGCGGATCTGTTATCCTTCCAGTGATTGCTGAGGCCGCTACGGTTAAAGGGGAGGCCAGATAGACTTGTGATTGTCTTGATCCCATCCGTCCCGGGAAATTACGATTGGTTGTTGAGATACAGATCTCTTCCTGATTGAGACGGCCAAAAGTGTCCAAAGGACCGCCTAAGCATGCCTGACAACCGGGTTTACCAATACCTTCTGTTCCCGCTTCGAGGAAAATATCCCATAAAGACGTTCCATCAATAGTTTCCGACTTAAGGCCCTCCTCCACTTCCTTTGTAGCAGGGACAACAATAGTCTTAATCGATACCTTATGCCCTTTCAATAGACGAGCGGCGGCTTTGAAGTCAGCCATTTTCCCGCCTGTACAGGATCCTATATAGGCTTGGCTGAGCTTTACATCTTTAAGCTCCCTTGCCAGGGCTTTATTATCGGGAGAATGAGGTTTAGCCACCATCGGTTCGATTTCACTGGATCGATAGGCTTTCACAGAGTGATATTTAGCATCCTCATCGTTGAGAACCACTTCAAAGGGCTTGTTCGATCTTTTTTTCACAAAATCCAGGGTTCTTTCGTCGGGAGCGATGACACCATTTTTTCCACCAGCCTCAATGACCATGTTACAAAGGGTCATACGTTCCTCCATATCCAGAGAGTAGACTCCATCACCAGAAAACTCCATAGATCGATAAGTGGCCCCGTCCACACCAATGTCACCAATGATCTTAAGGATCAAGTCTTTTGCCATCACGTAAGGTGGAAGCTCACCCTCGAAAATGAACTTCATGGTCTCTGGAACTTTGAGCCAAAGCTTGCCTGCCCCCATGATAAATCCTGCTTCTGTATTCCCAATACCAGTCGCAAACTCACCAAAAGCTCCTGCTGTACAGGTATGTGAGTCTGTTCCAAACATGACTTCACCCGGTCGCGTGTGCCCTTCTTCGACTAGAGCAACATGACAGACGCCTTTGTAGTTAGATGTACCCACGTCATAATAGTATTTTAAGGATTGCTCGTTGGCGAAATCCCTGAGTATATCAACGTTTCGATGGGATTTCTCGTCGGCAGTAAATATATAGTGATCCGGGATGATAACGACTTTTTCTTTGTCCCAAATCTTGGCGTCCGAGCCGAAATGCTCTTTAAACACTCCGATAGTCCCTGGTCCACAAACGTCATGGGTCATCAGGACGTCCACGTCGACCCACACGTTTTCTCCCGGTTGGACGGTGGTTCGTTTGGACTTGTTAGCCAGGATTTTCTCAGTGATCGTCATTCCCATAGCTTTACCTCACAAGGGAAAAGTCATTTTTCTTGGTCGATTATTTAGGCCATTAAAGATAACAAGTTTTCATTGAAAAGCAATGGCTTTTCCAGGAACATTTTGCCTCATTTTTTCTGTTTATACTCTGAGAGGATGAGGTTGTAAAGGTTTCTGAGAGGGATGTTCTTCCTGATGGAGATTTTCTTCAGGCATTCAAACTCTGGCTTATAGGTGATTCGATCTTTATTATAGTAACTTTCCTTTATGGGGACTGCCCCGAAAGAACTCTCAAAGATGATTTCCCTTCTCTGAAGTTCTTCACGCTCCACCCACATCTTCCGAAGGCCAATAGTTGTAGTTTCTCGAAACAGGATGTCAAGAATAGGTCGTTCCAGAAGGCTATCCAGCAATACGGATAACTTGATCCCGTTTCTACCCTTCTTCATGGCAATAGCTGTAGTGTAGACATCCAGTGCACCCTTCTCAAAGAGTCTTTCAGAGACATGGGCTAATATTTCAGGGTTCAGATCATCGATGTTGGTTTCTATTAAAAGGAGTTTTTTTTTAAGAGTCTCTTTTACTATTTCCTCTCCCATCACAACTCTAAGCATATTAGGGATTTCCCTCTCCGCAGTGCCGGAACCATAGCCTGACTTAAGGATAGACATATTTGGAAACTCCCTCACTTCATCCACCCAGCATTTCAATATAGCGGCACCTGTAGGTGTGACAAACTCTCCTTCTCGATCCACCCCGTAGCAGGGGAAATCCTTAAGGATCTCAAGGGTAGCAGGGGCTGGTAGAGGCATTTTGCCGTGTGCACAATCCACAAAACCTCTTCCAAGGGGCAATGGAGAGGACATGATCTTGTCCGTACCAATAGAATACAATGCTATACAGCTACCCACAATATCAATGATAGAATCCATTGCCCCCACCTCATGAAAGTGGATTTTATCTTTAGTGGTACCGTGTATCTTGGCTTCAGCCTCAGCAATCACCTCGAATATCTCTATTGATTTCTGTTTAACAAATGAATCCAGGGATGAGTGAGTGATAATTTCTTGTATATCTTTAAGATGACGGTGTTTAGTTTCGGGGTGATACTCAACGTTAAACTTGATTCCTTCAATAGAAGACATTTTCTTGGGATGACAACTGATCTTATAGCCTTTCAGAGGGAGTTTAGCAAGTTCGCTTTGCAAGTAATTAAAGTCAAGACCCAGGTGGATGAGACTTCCCAGAATCATATCACCGCTAGCCCCAGAAAAGGCGTCAAAGTAGAGGATGGACATTTTGTTTTCCTTTTCAGACATGGGCTTAGCTGGAGGCCGTATCTTTCTTTTGGCCATCATAGGACTTTTTGATGAGATCGTCTAAATATCTCTGGTAGTTTTCGAGGAGGTCTTTGGAGATTTGAAAGTCCGATCGCCCCAGGAGTTTTAGACCATATTCATAGTTCTGTAAACGTTTGTGGATGAAATCATAACTGGATTGATGAGTGTCTTTAGTGGCTGATTGGATAAAATCCAAAGCGTCGGCAGTGAAGTTCAGCTGAATACCGTGATCTTTGGAAAACTCTTCCGTGATACGTTTCACGGCTTCATCAGCGAGCAGTTTCCTCAGAACCTTTTCTTGATCAGTAACAAGCTCTTCTGTTACGACTAATTTTTTTATAGTAGTTGATGGAAGGTACTTCTCAAACTTGATGAGTATCTTTTCAAGGACACTCACAAGGCTTCGAGCCCCTGTTTTCTCAAGATGAGCGATGGAGGCGATTTTTTCTAAAGCCTTATCCTCAAAGTCAAGGTGAATACCATAAGCGGAGAAATCTCTTTTCTTTCCAAGAATCACACTGCTTTTAGGATTGGCAAGGATCTTGTAAAGTCCGTCGACACCTAATTCATTGAGTACAGCGATGACAGGAAGACGTCCTACAAACTCCGACTCAAAGCCATAGTCAATAAGATCCTGTTTGGCCACATGTTCCAGCCAGTTTTCCTTATCATTACTCTCTTCTTTCCCGTCAAACGAAAACCCCAGGGTTTGTGCATTCAGACGCTTTCTGATGATGTCTGTCATGCCCTGAAACGCACCGCTCATTACAAAGAGTATATTTTTAGTACTAATTCGTTTGCGTTCCACATGACCTGTTTTTTGGGCCTGCATGGCGGCTTCCATCTGAGAGGCAATGTCCATAGGATTCTTGAGATCCACTTCAGTCTCTT
>CAJXGR010000026.1 GCA_913053665.1 uncultured Spirochaetia bacterium | reverse complement strand
ACGTTTTTGAGTCACTGAATCATATAATCGCCTTTGGCAATACTGTTTATAGAGAAGGGAGTGGAGATTTTCCATACGCTCTTCTGGATCAAATATCTATATCGGCTAAAGACTAAAGAAAGCTGTGCTACTCAGTACTTCACCACTTGAGGAATGAATATGAATCATGAACAATACGGTCTATTGGGACTCTCATACAAAGGAACTCTATTATGGGGGCTTCTAGTATCATTGGTCGTTCTAACTTTCATATTCTCCTGTAACAGCAATAAGTTGGAAGATCCCATCAGGCCAAAGAAAAAGATCGAATCCATTGTCACTCAAGTAAAATATTATAAAAACTATCGGGTTGATGAAAAAGGACTGAGCCATTATACGGAGCCCATCAAAAAAGAAAAAGCCTTAACAAGCCTTCATTACAGACTTCATTACGATCAAAACAACCATGTCATCAAGGAAGAGGAATATGATGAAAAAGGACGTTTAAAACGCTATAGCAATATTAGTTATCAAAATGGAATGAAGTTTCATGAAGAGGTTTACACTGGATCCAACGATCTCATCTTCAGCCGATACTATGATAGCAAAGAGATTCTTGCAAAAGAAGAAAAGTACTCCCACGGGCAATTACTAAAGTACGTTGATTTTACTTATGACAAAAAAGGTTATAAAAAAAAAGAAAAACACTACAGATCGGATGAAGTCCTGGAACTATTTAAAACGTTTAAATATAATGACAAGAATCAATTAATCCAAGTCGATACTCACCTTCCACAGGGTAGGAAGTCCATTGTTCATCAATATGTTGTCTATCGTTACAATGATAAAGGTGTCAAGAAAAAAGAGAGGTATTATGCCCTAAGATACTCTCCCAATGGGAAATCCCAGAAATATCTACTTATAAAAGAAAATACATACACTCCAAAAGGAATCCAGGTGACTGTCATCCAATATGATCAGAACAGTAAGGTACTAAAGAAAGATAAATACTTGTATAATGCTCAAGGAGAGGAAATTAAACCGGTTGCCGAGAGATCAGGCGACACTGATGAAAACCTTAAATCCATTGAATCAAAGGGTTAAAGAGTGATAACAAAGGTCTGACAAATCAAATTAGAACAACCTATCAGCTATTATAAATGACTAATGCAATTTATTTTCTTAGACCCGTCACATTTTGCACTTCTAAATCGTCCTATTGTTAAACACATTTATAGGAGACTAAAATGGATACTAAAGAAGCCCTTAAAGGAATTAATGACTTTGAATCCCATTACAAATATGATGCGGATTACATGCGGGATTTATTGAAATATTCGCCAGGTGGTTTTGAGAAGTATAATGCTTTCCTGCCCATGGCGCAATATCGGGAAAAAGCTCCAGCGGACGTCTATTACGTCGCTAACATCGCTGCTATGAAAGTAGAGGACTGTGGGGCATGTCTCCAACTGAATATACGCTTTGCGTTGGAGAAGGGTGTTTCTAAAGACATCGTTAGAGGGGCTATTCGGGATGGAGAAGGCTTATCGGGAGACTTAAAAAAGGTCTATGACTTTGCAACGGCTGTTGCATCTAATAGTGAAGGGATTGAAGACCTCGCCAGTCAGATCGAGACGAAATATGGGAAAGAAGTCATGATGGAACTGGCTCTTTGTATAGCCTCTGCAAAGGTGTTCCCGGCATTGAGGAGGACTTTGGGTTATGCTAAAAGCTGTTCTCTCTATGAGTTTGAGGTCTAATCAAAGTGGATTCTGTTACAGAAAGCCAGGAAATAGAAAAGTATCGTTCCTTAATGGTTGGACTTGCTTATCGGCTGGTTGGATCGGTGGTTGAAGCGGAAGATATAGTCCAGGAAGCCTTCATTAAGTGGCTCCATACGGACAAAAATACAATCCGATCGCTGAAATCCTGGCTTTATACGGTAACAACAAGATTGGCATTGGATTATCTCAAGTCAGCGAAGGTAAAACGGGAGTCCTATATTGGCCCATGGCTCCCTGAGCCTTACATTCATGATAGTCGGTCCCCGGATTCTCTTTATGAAATGGATGAATCCATTTCAATGGCTTTATTGGTTGTTCTAGAACGCCTCACATTGTTAGAACGTGGAGCCTACATCCTGCACGACATCTTTAACTTTAACTATGTTGGAATCGCCGAAATATTGAATCAGTCCATTGAGAACTGTCGTCAACTTGTCTCACGGGCAAGAAAAAAGATAAAAACAACTAAGTCACCCTACAGTCCAAATCAAGAAGAGTATTTAGAACTTACCGATGCGTTTTTCCAGGCGATAAAAAAGGGCGACATGGACCAACTCATAGCAGTCCTATCCGATAAAGTAACGTTTCATGCTGATGGGGGCGGCAAAGCAGTCGCCGCTGACGATATTCTCAGTGGTACACAGGAGGTCGCCGAGTTTTTAATGAAGAAAATATCCCGACCTTTGAATGGAAAAGGCGCTACTTTAAAGAACGTCTGGTTTAATGGGTCACCGGGAGTCGTCCTGGCCTTTAAATCGAGGGCTGTAACGGCCTTTAACTTTGTTATAGAGGATAATAAAATACTAAAGATCCATGCCATGAGGAATCCAGATAAATTGTCACGTTTTGGGTAAAACGATAAATAGACTCATTTCTTGATATTCAAGGTCGTTTCGACAATATAGGGCCTTTTATGCTGAGCCTCATGATAGATACGAATCTGGATTTCAGCTAGAAGTCCCATCAGTACAAACTGGGCAGCTAATAAAAAAGCCATGATTGAAAACAAAAAAACGGGACTGTCAATTATATCCCTTTGATTGAATATCTGATTATATACCACATAGATAGCCCCAAGGAAGGACAGGAAAAAACCGATAAACCCTAAACTCCCAAAAAAGTAGATCGGTTTTGTGGAATAACGTCCCAAAAACTTGATGGTCACAAGGTCCAGGATCACTTTAAACGTCCTGGAAAGGCCATATTTACTAGTTCCCTTAGTTCTGGGATGATGTTTAACAGGGACTTCAGTGACTTTTGCCCCATACCAGGATGCGTAAATGGGAATAAAACGATGCATTTCCCCATAGAGGTTCACATTTTTGAGGATGTCTTTTCTGTAGGCCTTTAAGGAGCATCCGTAATCGTGGAGGGGGACTTTGCCAATATATGAAATCACCTTGTTTGCTATAATAGAAGGGAGTCTTCGGCTTATAGCCTTGTCCATACGTTTTTTCCGCCAGCCACTCACCACGTCATAGCCTTCTTCTATTTTGCTTATTAGCAGGGGGATATCCTCAGGATCGTTTTGCATATCGCCATCCATAGGGATAATCAAGTCATTTTGGGCATAATCAAAGCCAGCTTGCATCGCGGATGTCTGGCCTGAATTGAACTTGAACTTAACGACTTTTAATTTGCTATCCTTGGAAGCAATATCCATAATGATTTGATATGTTCCATCCAGACTCCCATCATCTATGAAAATGATCTCATAGGGAAGACCTATTTTATCAACTGTTTGTTTAATGGATTTATAAACTTCTTCAACGTTTTCTTCTTCGTTAAAAAAAGGGACAACAATAGAAAGACCTGTTACAGTATTATTCATTCAACTTTTCCCACATCTAGTCTCTTTTTCTTCTACGACGGTTTCGGCGATTTTTTTCTGTTTGTTCTTTAACCAGTCCTTTCATGAACTCATCTTCTGTTTCTCTGAGAGGACCTTGCTCATCGCGGTTACGGGAGGATTTCCTTCTACGTATGGGTTTATCAGTATTTTCCGGCGATCTGTAAAGATTCTTATAAAACTTTTCGTTGTCTTCATCTAATCGATCCTCATATTTTTCTTTGGCAAGCTCATCCCGTGCATATCGGGACATACGTGGTTTTTTCTTGTTCCCTTTAGGACGTTTTTTATCACTTTCTGAATAGGATTCTCTAAACTGAGCTTCATCCAATGCATCCTGTTCAGTCAACGGCCCTCTGGACTTTCTACGGGTGATGCGCTTGGAAAGTCGTTTTTCAGCCTCTTCGCTATCTTCTGATGAATCTTGAGTAAAGTTCATTTTGTAATACTCATCCAGACGCCTATTCTCATAGGTCCGTCTAGCCTGATCTCTATACATTTCTTTTTTCTTCCTGGACAATCTGCCAAAGTCTTTTCCATCCGCTTGGGCATATTCTGCGGCAATCTTTTCGGCACTTGTATCATCTTTTCTAATCTCATATTCATCACGTATTTTTTCAATCTCAGCAGCCGTATACGTTCTCTCATTAAAGATCCTACGTCCTCTATAGATAGGTGCCTTTAGCTTGCCATAGCCGGGTATTTTTTTAAAAACAAGCTTCTTGGAAAAGTATTTAGTGAAATCCCCTGAAATCTTGTATTTCCATTTCACCTGATTGCCATCTTTATATTTCCCTAAAAGTCTTACAAATACAGCATTCGCATTGGTGGCGGCCACCGTTCCACCATAGAGTCCGTCATGAATAAATCCTTCATTTACTCCTATATTAACGAGATAGAGTAAGTCATGATTCAACAAACGATCTCGTGAGGTTTTGGGATTCTTGTTGTATTCCTTTTCAGTACGACCAGTCATAGCGAGAAAGGATACATCTGTTGGGGATGACCCAGTCTTTCCGATCCCACCTCTCACGAATCGTTTTGCTGTACCGTAAAAAGTGTTTACATATCCGCCAAAAAAGGCCGCTTCTGCCGCCTCACGAGAAGCAATGGCAGTTTGCGTCCCTTTTTTCCCCAGATCAAGGTATAGGGAAGACCCATTGGGTTCAACCAATCGGATAATCGTACTCAAGGGCCGCGAAATCCCTTTATTGGCAATCACCGAATTGATTTGTGCAAAGCGGATACTGGAAATGGCGTGAGATCCCAGGACGTTCGTAAAATTAGGCTTAAACTTAAGCCACCATCTTTTCATTTTCTTCTTAAAACCGGCGGCTTCATTGAGGCTGTCGCTAAACTTTTTTAAGCCTACCTTTTCAGAAATCCTGACAAAAGTATTATTCTTGGACTGGACGAAATTATAAACATTATTCCTCCGGTCGAAGGTGTAGTAGCCATAATCGTCATCTTGATGTCTTTTCCAGTTATCAGGATTATAATCAAACTTTTTTAGTAATTTAATACTTGTTTTATCCTGTACTTTTTTTAAAATGTCAGTAATTGTTGTTTTTTGTACTTCCGTAAGACCTTTCTTAAGAAAATATGCTTTTTTATTATTATCTTTTGCATAGGATGTTAGGATAATTTGTTTATCCTTCTCTTTTGTAATTTTCTTCAACACGACCTTTTCAAAATGGACAATCTTTATAAACTTTGGCAAAGGAATATACTGAAAGGTTCTGGGTATGTCGTAATAGGTGTCGAAGAGGGTCCCCTTATCGTCAAGGTAGAGTAGAAGGGCAAACCATTTGAACACAGACCCGAAATGCCTGCTTCCTTCTACTGCCCAATTATAGAACTTGTTGGACTCCGTATGTTTGGAAGCAATCGCCACAATCTTATTAACAATTTCCCCCGTATCGATACGGTGAGTCTTGACTAAGATGGCGGCCCCCCCATAACGGGTATTGGTACTCGTTTTCTGTTGATCCGCTGGAATGTATTTAAAAACAAGTTTCGTACTACGTCTCAGTTCTTCGTCCAATATTTTTTGGGCTTCTTCATTAAAGTCCACTTCTACGTCAAGACCTACGTTAAGTCCCCACTCACCCACAAACTGGATAAGATCTTTCTTCGTTTGATCTGTGTAGCTTTGATATTCATTGATCGGTTGGGACGGGTTAAACAGAATATCTTTTTCGTCAAACTCCTTCATCGTCTTTTGGTATTGGGCTTTTGTGATGATAGGTTTGATAAACTCATTACCTTTCACAAACTGTTTTAAAGACGTTTTCATCTTTCGATTGGTAAATTCGTAAGATCGTCTTAAACGGGTAATAACGTCATAAACCGTCTCATGCCTCTCTTTGGATAGACGGATCGACTTCATGGGATGTCTCAAAAGGTATTTCTTTAATTGCTTCTCATTAGAAACATCAATTTTATGAGCCCTGAGCTCATTTCTAATCTCATGAAACCGGATATAGTCTTGTCCAATCTCGTTAGGGGAAAATGCAATCCGTGTAAGCCAGGCCAGTTCTTTAATAGAGCGGGTATCCGTTAGTTTAATATCTTCTAAAGAGTCCTTGTTAAGATAGTTTTTTATAATCCCCTTAACTCCGTAATTGTGATCTCTCCAGAAAGAAGCCGTGATAGATTGGACATACAAGTTCACATAAGAGTCCCGATCCTTCGTATAGGCACTCAGATAGATAGTCCCAAGAATCTGGACTAACTTGTCAAAGGGGGATTTCTTCTGCTGACCGATATACATTTCGTATATTTGCTCCATGATGCTGGCATTCCCTTTTTTTTCATGTTTCCATAAATAGTTAAAGGTTGCTTTAATCAGTCCTATGGGATCGATTCCACCCGCTTGAACATAATAGTAATCGTCTTCCACAAGGATAAATGCTTTTCGTATCATGGTGGGTATCTGGCTGGGGTCCACGACTTCTCTAGAGTTCGGTTTGTACTTTAAAATTTTGCTCTCGTAAAGTCTAATTCTTTCGTAAACGATTTCAGAGTTTTGATCTTGTGGTAAGATTTCTGTGGATGTAGGAAAATTACCAAACCGGACCAGGGATTTCCTAATAAAAGCTTTACCATTTCTTTTCCCATACAGTTCAAGAGTAAAGACTCTAGCCGTTTTATCCCTTAAGCTACTGATCTTTTTAACAATCTTTTTACGACTATCCCCATAAAATCTATATTTGGCAATACTTAAGATTCTCTTTTCTGTAGGTCTTAGAAGTTTATCGGATCCGCTTTTGTCTTTGTTTTTACGTAATTTCCTTTGGTTTACAAACTTATAATTTTCAGGACTATACATAAGATGGACTTCATTGATCTTGTACCCTCTAAAATCTTTAGAGAGAATCTTTGTAAAGTCAGGAAAATCCTTGTAATTTAACTTGTAATCTTTTGTTTTTACATGGGACCCAAATGTCCCAACGATTTCAATGATGAAATATTGACTCAACTGTCTTTTATATTGATTGACAAGTTTAATGATTTCATCACGTTTTTTCCCAACAATTCTCTTTTCATCAACCAGGTCATCCTTTTGCCTGATCGTTATACCGGATCCCAGGTCTTTTCTGAGAAAAGTTGCAATCTCAACAGTATTAGTGGGGGGGAAAATATGCAATCCCCCTGAAAAGGGTTTCAGGAGATGAGAAAAAAGAGGATATTTCGGCCTGGGGAGGCGGGAATTACGGACGCCAAAATACTTCTTAAGGTGTTCTGAGTGTTTTTCATAATAATGAACATAGGTTAATAGGTTATTATCCCGTAAATTAAATCGTTTGATTCGTTCTCGTTCTGAAAGCTTGTTTTCATTAATGTTTCTTTTAATATAGTAGGCTTTGGACGACTTGTACAAATCTATGATATCCCCTTCGACAGGTAGCATAACAATTTGCAAGGACACGGCAAATAAAATAATAATGTAAATGACAATATGACCCATTCGCATATTCACACGTCGTAATGGAACCAGGCAATTACTAAGTATCTTTTCCAACATAAGTTCCTCGAAAAAGTAGATTCACAGGATGGGTAAAAATTATAAGGACAGGTATAACATTTCATCAATATGATAACCCTATGCCCTGTAAAAGTCAAGATAGGATTATAATTTTGTGTGATTTATTTGTTCATGAGGATAATTTGAATACGACTTATATGCTTTTGACGGACTCACTCAGTTTTTTAGCCACAATGAACAAATCGTCATCCACAAAATGACTCCAGAAGGATGGCGGCTTTTTCTGTTCTATTCTCCTGGATGAGTTAAAATACAGGATTTTAAACTTCCCATTCACGACGAGTCTTTTCAAGTGAAAGATGCTGATAACATGAGCATATAAAGACTCCGGGACATTATCATTATAATAGCGTTCTCCGAAGTGGCGTTCAAGAAGGTTTTTGGCGAAGATTTTCTTTAGGAAATAACGGACAGACCGTTTAACCCATCTCCAGCCCCAGCGATTAAAGGGAAGTCCTGAGTGAGCCGTTAAAATCAGAATACCATTCTTTTTAAGGACTCTGTGAATCTCATGGATCGCCTGTTTTTTCCCTTGAATCCCAGGAACATGTTCTATACCATTAAATGAGAAAAGTACCCCATCAAATCGTTGATCGAGAAACCTTAAGTTCTGGCAATCCATCACTTCATAGGATAAATGGCCCACAGAATGATTGGCTATACGCTCTTTTGCCCTATGAATCATAGCGGGAGTTATATCGATGGCCTTGACCTCAAAGCCTTTAAGGGCCAGGGGTATGGACGTTCGGCCTGCTCCACAGCCAATATCCAATATCGCTTTACACCCTTTGAAGTACTTATGGATCACTAGGGATTCACTTTTCCACAAACCAATCTGTGAATATCTATCAATAACAGGGTCTTGGGAATAGCCTTGAATGACCAGCTTTTTTCTAAAGTCCATTGTATAACAAACTGATTTTAATTGCCAGATAATCTGTACCCTGTAGAAACGCGATTAATCGCGTTTCTACAGGGCTGACAATCTGTAAACTTAATCTATATCGAATAGTCTTCATATCATTCTGAATGGTGTGAGAACCTTTAGAATGAAGTCAATACACGGGATTTATGAAGCTTTGGAGTGAGTCGCCTGGGATAAGTAGCTTTCAAAGGTCGTTTTCAGAAAACGCCCTCTGTTCTTCTGTGTGAGCGAGGCCGATTCGTATTCTTTCATACGGCCTTCGATGCTTTGGATAGCCCGATGAATGGTTTCTTTATTATCATGGGATTTCTGAAGATGTTTGTGTAGATTTTGAAGCACTCCGTTGTAGTACAAGTAACTGATATGTTCCATACGCCCTTCCCTGGTAGCTGATTTGGTCGATTCTGTTGTTTATAATTCGGTCGAAACTTTTATTCGATAAGATAATTTTCTACTCTCTTCATTTTTCTGTTTGTCTATTGCCATTGATCTAGAACGTCTATCTTAGAAAGATAATCTCAGGCTTTGGAAATAGCATTTAGCCTTTTCTTGCTTACTCAGAAGCTTCCTAAGGCTTACTCACTTTTTATTCTTAATCCCTTAGGGACGATCAG
Organism: uncultured Spirochaetia bacterium; assembly: GCA_913053665.1. Lineage (GTDB taxonomy): Bacteria > Spirochaetota > UBA6919 > UBA6919 > UBA6919 > CAJXGR01. The sequence continues at coordinate 7,722 of CAJXGR010000026.1, read as the reverse complement.
ACGTTCACTCAGGTCAAAACCCCACTGGATCAGCAATGCCATCAAGGCGGCTGGGATTGCTCCTTCCCAGATCAGTGTAAAATCCTTACGTAAACCTGTAAGAATGGGTTGACCATAGCCTCCAGCCCCTATAAAGGCCCCTAACGTGGCTGTACCTACATTGATGACCGCTGATGTTTTTATCCCACTCAAAATAGACCTTGTTGCAAGAGGAATCTCTATCAAACGCAGGATGGCCAACGATGGAAGGCCAATAGCCTCTGCCGATTCACGTATCCCCTGGGGAATCTCTTGAATCCCAGTGTAGGTACCTCTTACAATGGGTAGTAAACTGTATAAAAATAAGGCAATAATAGCTGGAGGCTCGCTAATTCCCAGTAATGGAATCATAAAAACAAGGAGGACTAATGATGGAATCGTCTGAATAAGTCCTGTTAAAGACAAAATAAACTGACCTGTTCTTTTGGATTTTGAGGCGAGTATACCCAAAGGAATCGCTAGTAATATCGCCATAACTAGGGATATACCTACAAGAAAGAAATGCTCCTTGGTGCGTCGGATAAATCGGCTGAATAGAGTGGACTCATGGGTCTTTTTCACCTTAACCGATAGGGATTGTTTGAGGAATTGGGCTGCCACATAGGCTTCCGACTTCCCCTTGCCTTTATCTTTGGTTTTAACCTGACTATTCAGTTTCACCATGATCTGTTCAGAGATTGCTCCTTCAAGTTCAGATAAAACATGGGCTAAACGTGGTATTCGCTTCTTGGCATCTGCTCTGTACAATAGGACGGCATCATAGGCAGGAAAGTATTTCAAATCATCCTTTAAGACCTTCAGATCGTAGTATTGAATCTCAGCGTCTGTCATATAGAGATCAATGGCTTGTATGGAGTCGCTTTCAAGACCTTGATAGGCCAGGGCATGCTCTAGGCCTTGAACATCTCTTTGTGTGAGTTCATAACGCTTTCTCAGACCAGGCCAACCGTCATTGCGATTCATAAACTCATTTGAGAAACCCAACTTAAGGGTTGGATGATATTTAAGGTCTGATATGTTTTGGATATTCAGCTTTTTAGCTAGTTCTCTTTTCATACCTATAGCATAAGTATTGTTGAAGCCAAGAGGACGGCTCATCTCGATCCCATAAGCTTTTAAGGCACGACGTATATCAGCATTACCATGAATCTCCTTGCCTGCAAAGATTTCCTGGGCGATGGTCCCCGTATAATCAGGATAAATATCAATATCTCCACGAATTAAGGCCCTCCACAAAAATTGAGTCCCCCCCAACTCCTCTATATGCTTCACTTCTACATTCTCGCTCTCAAGAAGCAATCCCACAATATTTTCTAATAGAACCGATTCAGTAAAGAGTTTAGAGCTGATTATTATTCGCTTGTCCGTTCTCTGACAACCTAGAAGCAGGATAATAGTCGAGATCAAACAAATGATGAGTGGATCCTTTAAAAAATACCTTCTAATCATTATTCATTCCTATCTGAGCATTGAGAAAACGAATGACAAAGGGATCAGGTGACCCTTCAAGCTCTTTCATCCTTCCGTCCGCCACAATCTGCCCTGACTTCATCAATATAATAGTATCAGCAAAGTAATTAGCTTCTCGAATATCATGAGTGACTATAACTACCGTTTTACCAAGAGATTGAAAGATTGCTTTAAGGTCTTTTTGGAGATCAACCCGTATCATTGGGTCTAAAGCACCTAAAGGTTCATCCAAAAGGAGAACGTCAGGGTCTAACATAAGAGCCCGCATCAAACTGACTCGTTGACGCTGTCCACCAGACAATTGGATGGGAAACTGGCTGAGTTTATCATGGGGTAGCCTGACCAGGTTAGCAAGCTTATGGATTCTTTCTTCAATCCGGTTATTATCCCATTTCAGATACTTGGCCATGAGGGTGACATTGTCATAGGCATTTAAATGAGGGAACAGCCCACCTTCTTGAATCACGTAACCCATTCTTAAACGGATATTTAAAAAGTCTTGTCTTTCGACTTTCATCCCTTCAAAGAGAATCATTCCAGTATCAGCTTCGCTTAATCCAATGATCAGCCGAAGTAAAGTGGATTTGCCGCAGCCGCTGGGGCCAATGAGAACAACAGTAGACTCTTTTTCTATCTTTAGATTAATGGATTGAAGGGCATGATGTCCCTTAAAACTTTTACTTACCTGTTTTATTTCTATCATAACTTATTCTCAACGTATAATTTAATAAAAAAGTACATAATACCTAATGGACTTTGTAAAAAAATCATTTGCTCTTTCTATGGATTCAGATTATGTTTTATTTATTCAAATCGGCTCAATGAAGGAACTTACATGTTCAATGCAGATGCTTTAGAAAAGGATTGGCAAACTCTTGGCTCAGTGAGCATCAACCAACTTGAAGATACACGAAACCAGCTCCACCATGCCTTACAGATCCCAGCGGCTGTTGTTCGGTCTTTCGTTCCGGCAAAAGAAGACGATAGCCATAGCAATTTCGGGTGGCACCATAAGCTCAATGCTCTTATCAGCCACGAACTTGAGGAGCCTAAAAAACATCGGGTTGCCCTGGATTTCAGTTTCACCTTATTGATTTTAGACGAAAAGGATCATATTCAATCCAGGTATTCTTTGAACGGGAAACCCCTAAACGAAGCTATAGAATGGCAATTGAGTCAAATAGACGCATGGAACTTTGGCAGGAATGAATTATCAATGGACAGGCCTTATGAAATCCCAGACCATCCAACTGGTAAAGGTCAGTCATTTAAGTTTAATGAGTCTACAGCAACGGAAATGGCAAAGTATTATGCAAATGCTGATTTGGCACTCAAAGCCGCTTGCACGAGTTTTCCTAATATGAGTTCTGTACGCTGCTGGCCCCATCACTTTGATCTTGGATGCCTGTATACATTGGATCAAAAGGAGAATCCTGAGGGGTCTAAATCCATAAGCATAGGGTTTTCCCCTGGGGATGGGAGTTACAACGAGCCTTATTTTTATGTAAATCCCTGGCCTTACCCTGACCCAAAGAAAACCACCTTCCCAAAACTTCCGAGTGGGGCTCACTGGCATAAAGAAGGTTGGGTAGGAGCTGTCCTGACGGCGTCTCAAATTATTAAAGAAAGCACGACAAAAGCTCAGGTCGCCCATGTGGTCGACTATCTGAACCACGCCATGGAAGAGACTGAATCTCTCTTAACTTAAACAAACATCTTGACAAGACGGATAAAATAATGAACAGTAAAATTGCAATCTATGAATGGGGCAAGCTTGAGGATCGTAATCCTGTTCATGTCCTGGTGAAAAACACAGACCTAGTGGTCATTCGATATGATGACAATGTATCTGTCCTTTATGGACGCTGTGATCATAGGGGTGCCTTATTAGGAGACGGCTACATAGACGGTCACAACCTCATATGCGGTGTCCATAAATGGGATTACCGTTATGACACCGGGATAAGCGAGTACAACCCTGCTGAACACCTCTACAAGTTTAAGACTTCTCTTGATGGAGGTCAAGTTTGGGTGGATGAAGCTGAGATCGATGACTACGAGAAGGAACAACTGGTCGCTGTCAATAGGGAGGACTACCTGGGGGCCTATGAGTCCACTCATCCGGCACCTGAAGAGCCGAACGCTGCGACTATCCAATATTTATCAAAACATGGTTTATCGAAACTGGGCCATCATGGACCGGTGGACGCAATGGGAGTAGGAGGGCATTTACTTCCAAAATGGGATGATATTCAAGTTCTACCCGCCCAGTTAGCGAGATTGCCTCATCTTGAAGACGTGACAGTTGGTACGGACGTTGTTATAGGGAAGAATGCCAAGAAGCCTTTGATCTTGGAAATCCCTCTATTCGTGTCGGATATGAGCTTTGGAGCCCTGTCTGAGGAGGCTAAAGTCGCTTTATCCAGGGGTGCTGAGAAGGCAGGGACTGGGATTTGCTCTGGGGAAGGGGGAATGCTTCCTGAGGAGCAAGCTGAAAACTCCAGATACTTTTATGAGTTAGCCTCTGCCAAGTTTGGTTTTAAGATGGAGCTTTTAAAAAAAGTCCAGGCCTTTCACTTCAAGGGAGGGCAGGGGGCTAAGACTGGGACAGGTGGGCATTTACCGGGTCATAAAAACAAAGGTAAGATTAGTGAGGTCCGTGGCATACCTGAAGGCCAACCCGCCATTTCACCTCCCAGATTTCCTGATATGACTTGTCTTACAGACTTTAAGAACCTGGCTAATGAGGTTAGAGAACTCACAGGCGGAATCCCTATCGGCTACAAGCTTTCGGCGAATCACATTGAAGAAGATCTCGACGCGGCTATTGAAGTTGGGGTGGACTATATCATTTTAGATGGACGTGGGGGTGGAACAGGTGCGGCCCCTATAATCTTTCGTGATCATATTTCTGTTCCAACGATTCCGGCACTTGGCAGAGCACGTAAACACTTGGATCGTCGTGGACAAAAGGACATCACTCTAGTGATCACTGGAGGATTGCGTACAGCTCCTGATTTCATCAAAGCCATGGCCTTGGGAGCTGATGCAATCGCTATTTCCAATTCAGCGTTGCAGGCTATCGGCTGTCAGGCTATGCGAGCCTGCCATACAAATAATTGTCCCGTTGGGATTGCCACTCAAAAACCGAATCTGAGAGCCAGGCTTGATGTGGAACAATCAGCCCTTCGCCTTGAGAATTTCCTGAAAGCAACCATCACGCTCATGCAGGTCATGGCAAGGGCTTGTGGTCATAATCATCTCAATCAGTTTTCCCTGGATGACATTGCAACTTACAATCGTGATTTAGCCGATCTTTCAGGGATAAAATATTCAGGGGTCACTTCCGGCTAAGGACAGAAGACATTGAAATGGGCAATAGTATTGAACGTCAGTTCGACTTATGAAGTGTCACGGAAACACTGAATCACAGAGCTAAGAGTTTATTATTAAGGCTCTTTATGTGTTTCAGGTTGGTGGAGATGTAGAGCAGCGTCTGTCTGTTTAGAAGGACGTTCTAATCTAAATAGTAGATTATCAACCTGGAATCCATATTGAGCCATTTTTATTTAATCAACAGTAACAAATGATACATATGATCTCGTTCTAAACTTCTGGCTCTGTCACGTTCTCTCTCTTTTCTTCCCGTCCACCGCATTTAATACCTCTTGACTCTATCAGGCATTTAAATCCTGGTTTATTTCGTTTTAAACACATAAACCCCATTCCAGTCTTCAGCCGGGGGTTGGTTGATATAATTTTCACACCGTTCAGTAAAAATGCTGACTCCCACATCCCCTGCTTTCAAAGACAAAGAGTCTTTAAAAAGCTTTAAAGCTTCTTCAAAACGGCGATTTAAATAATGATCAAAGGCTTCTTCATATTTAGAAATGAAAGATTCTAACTTTATAGGGACTTGATTTTTAAAACCCACTATTTCATAAATACCAACCCCTTCCGCTTTTCCTTTGACTGCGACTAGATCAAGTTTTCGTGTCACAATCCTGTCTTTCACGATTTGATTTGTGGACTCACTACACATAATTTCAGTATTATAATATTTGTTAATCCCTTCCAGCCGACTGGACAAATTAACCGTATCGCCGATGACGGTATAATCCATACGGCTATCAGAACCGATGTTGCCAACAATCAGATCACCGGTATTCACGCCGATTCTTGCCTTAAATAATGGTTTATTCTCATTTTTCCATTTCGTTTTTCTTAGAAGTTCAAGCTTTTGCTGATTTTCAATGGCTGACTTACAGGCTAAATAAGCATGGTCGGCACATTCTTGGGGTGCACCCCAGAAGGCCATGATGGCGTCACCAATATATTTGTCAATGGTGCCATCATTTACACTAATAATATTACTCATTTCCCCTAAATACTCACCAAGATCCCTTACCAGTTTTTCAGGAGCCAGTTTTTCCGATATGGAGGTAAAGTCCGCAATGTCTGAGAAATAGACGGATAAAGTCTTCTTTTCGCCACCTAAAATGGCTTCCTGTCCCGATTGAATCAGGTATCCCACAAGATCAGATGAGACATATTTCTTAAAAGAACGTAAACCTGATTTCATGTTTTGAAAGGCGTCACCCAGGCGTTTTAGATCTGTGAAATTGGTTTTCATTGGAACAGAGTCATCTAATTGAAACGAGCGAATCTTATCAGCCTCATTTACAAGGGTCAGCAAAGGTTTGGATATTCTTGAGGCAAAGTATATACCTATAAAGAGAGATAGGAACAGGGTAGCAAGGGATACGGCAAGACTTATATACGTATTGGTTTTGACAGATCCCAAAAAATCGTCTTCTGGAATGACAATTCCTATCATCCAATTCAAGTAGGATCCTTTTGGAAAGGTTGAAAAGGCGCCGATATAAGGTGTGTCATTATAAGAGAAGGTGAACTTTTTAATCATCTTGCCCTCTACTAATTTTGCTGATATGGCTTTTGACACTTCAAAGGCTGTTGCATACAATTTATGTTCTTTTAATGGAGTCAGCGTGATCTCATGGCCATGACCTGACTCTTTGGAATCATCAGGATCATCATGTTTTGGTGTTTTTTTACTAGACATATTGTGTTCATCGCCATGATCGCCTTTTTCACCATGACCGCCCCCTTCGCCATCATGGTCCCCTTCTTCAGATGTTTCAGCATGGGCTAGCAAGTTTTCTTTTTCATCGATGATGAAAACATTGCTATTTGGACTGATTGTCAAAGTCTCCAGATATTTGGACATAGCATTAATTCCAAGATCAGCGTTTATGACATAGTCCATTTCTTTCCCGTTTTTCTTGGCTATAGGTAAGGCACAAGATATACCAGGCCTATGATCCGATGGAAAAATATAAGGAAGAGTCCAAAAGACATCCGGATTTTTTCCCTTCTTCACAGCAGAGTAAAAATTCTGCTTTGCACCCTTGAACCATGGTTTTTGGGTGGGGTCATCAGCTTTTTTTGATAACTGAATACTATTTCTAAAATGCTCCTCTTCTTTATCGCTATAGTAAGCTTCTGTTTTGTGGTTCCATGCAATGATAGCAATATATTGTCCCTTATGACGAAAACGAAAAACATATTTCGTAGATACGGTTTTATCCGGCATCTTTTTGACCGTCATGGAATCTTTCTTGTCATCTCCGTAGTCCATCATAAGAATTTGTTCGTAAGTATCCAGTAGATCAGAAAAATAGTCTGCTATTTGGGTCATTTTAATGATTTTATCGAACAATAACTTTTTTAAGTCCTCTTGAGAAAGTTGATACTTATCTAGAGTGCTTTTCTCGTAATGCTGGGTGATCTTGTCGACCATTAGAATAGTGGGCTGATAGTTCTGATCATCTGGGCCTGGAGTGACGTCTATTTTATTAATGAGTCTGCTATTTATCAATTTCCATCCTATATCCATACTTTTAGCAGCAGGATCAAGATAATCTATAGTACTTTCAACCACTGATTCAGAAACCATATTAAGCAGATTATCTGATAAATTGTTAACAGACTTGCTCCCCATAATATATGAAATGGTAATGATTGTGGCTGAACTGATTAGAATCAATGCTGCTAAAGCGGCTAAAATACTAATTCTGACTGAAACCTTCATAGGAATCCTCCTTTAAACCTTCAAATCTGCTTTAGAAATATATTCAATTAAATCTCTTAGGGTATCCTTGTTTTTTATTTTTTCCATTTTGCTTTAAATTG
>CAJXGR010000025.1 GCA_913053665.1 uncultured Spirochaetia bacterium | reverse complement strand
ATCCTGAGCAAAAGCACCTGTTGATTGTTGCCAATGGCATGAACTTTGTTGATATCGCAGGTGCTGAGCTTTTAACTAACCTGGCACAACGATTGCGGAAAGATGGAGGCGATTTATATTTGTGCAAGGTCAAACCGGGGGTTCATAAGCAACTCACTCATGGCGGATTCATGGAGGAGATCGGAAAGAAAAACATATTCCAGACGAAATCGGATGCTATTAGCAATATATATCGCAGGTTGGATCAAAAGATTTGCGATCATTGTGATAAAAAGATATTTAATGAATGTCACGGGATAGACAAATGAAATTGGGACGAAAAAAAGACTTTTTCCTAAGGGTCTTGGAAGTGCTATACCAATTTGATCAGAAACAACAAAACGATTATCTGGGATTTGACCATCTATTCAGCAGATTCAAGTTTAACAACATTGAGAACGGAAAGATTAAAGTGACTGAAGTCCTTGAGGAATTAATAGAATATGGCTACATCCAGGAATCGGATGAGAAGATGGCGTACTCCATTACTGATGAAGGAATCAGCCACTGCGAAGAATATAATGAACTGGATACAGATGAGAATGATAGTCTTCCAAGTTCTGCAAAAGCAAGAGGTTATCTGGGTTTATCCATACTGACTGGGGGGATTCTGATTGTTTTTGTCATAATAATAGGCATTCTTTACTTACTTGAGTTATTCGGGATTATTTAATTGCCTGTAGGAGCAGACCCACGTGTCTGCCCCTGTGGAAGGGTGAACACGTGGGTTCATCCCTACATAGCAATTTAGTATTTTATGGCCCTAACCTGTATGTTCTTCCTGGAGGAAGATAGACACATGGGTCTATCCCTACATCCAAATGTTTTAGTCAATCTTAAGGATATACGGCATGAGATACAAAGCTTTTGACCTTCCAAAAAGACTTTGCCAATCCATCAAGGATAAAATCTCGTTTGACACAGGGGACAAACGGCTTTGCACTAAGGATCGAAGGGATAATCTAAGCTTTTTCTTGGGCAAGACAAGAAACTTGACTTTATCGTGATCACGTATATTAGCCCGTTTTCGAGATTCGTCGATGGCTTCCATCAATCCACCGATTGCATCAACTAACCCATGCTCCTGACCATCCCAACCTGTCCATACACGACCTTGAGCCAGCTTTCCCATGGAGGACACATCTTTAGATCGACCCTCAGCGGCTTTCTCAAGAAATTGCTTGTAATAAAAGGAGTCAATTTGCTCTTCCAGTTTATTGCGTTCATCCTTTGTGAAAGGAGAGCTTATGGAATTCATATCAGCATGCTTCCCCCTGGTAATGACTTCACGATGAATACCCAATTTATCAAGGAGCAGACCCCCATAAATCTTGCCCGCGATCACACCGATGGATCCAGTCAGAGTCATCCCTTCGGCAAATATATAATCAGCCCCAACAGAGAGATAATAACCTCCCGATGCGGCCATATTTCCCATTGAGACAACGATTGGCTTTTCTTCCTTCGCTTTTTTAATTTCATGCCATATCATATCTGAGGCTAGAGCAGAGCCTCCCGGACTATTCACTTTAATGATAATAGCTTTTACTTTTTTATCGTCACGGGCTCGTTCAATAGCTTTGATCATCTGTTTTGGCGTAATCGCCGTCTTGGAAGAAGGATTCGACTTCGCAGCATCAACAATATTCCCGCTGGCATAGATGATGGCAATCTTTTTAGAGGGTCTATAAAAGTTCTTCCAGCTTGAGAGGGAATCGTAGAGTTTTAAGGGAACCTGAACGCACTTTTTAACATCCAAACGTTCTTCTAAATAGTTATCTATTTCTGTTGCGTAAAGAAGATGATCTATCAAGTGGGACTCCATCGATTCATCAGCAGTAAAAGGCCCTTCATCCAGTATCTCCTGGAAGGGTTGGGTCAATTGGCTGCGTGAGTCCTGGATCTCCCCAGACACTTCTTTAAGATACCTGTCTACTATGGCTTCAATCATCTCTTTATGCGGCTTGGACATGGAGTCTCTAATAAACATATCGGCAAAGGTTTTGTAGTCCCCCGTTTTCACGAAATCGGCCCCTAGACCCAGTTGTTCCATCCCCTTTTTGATGAAGTATACTTCAGCCTGAAACCCTGTGAGGTCAAGGGTTCCCGAGGGAGTTAGAATGATCTCATCGGCAATAGACGCCAAATAGTACTCTTTAAGAGAAGCCGAATCCATATGGACGATGAGCAAGTTGGAATCCGTTTTAAGGCTTTCAAGAGACCGTCTAAGGCTTTGAATGACAGACCAGCCCATATCATAAAGACGATCAATTTTTATAAGGATAACATCATAAGACTTCGTTTCAGAGGCCTTTTTAATCCCCTGTAAAACAAAACGCAAGGGGACTTTGTTTTTGGTGAATAAATTAAGGGTGGTCTCGTCTTCTACAATATTGTGATGGATGGGAATCGATAGTATTTTCTTTGATTTCTTACGTTTAGCCATAAATAACAATCAAACCTCCTTTATTAATGTGATTTCAGTGATTTCAGGGCGACATAAAAAGCGGATGGGTGGGCTGATCACTCCAATTCCTCGATTGACATAGAGATAGGTATTTTTTACTTTGTGGAGTCCCTGAGCGTATTTCCTTCCAAAGCGGGATGGGACGATTATAGGGCCAATTAAAGGCATCTGAATCTGCCCTCCATGAGTGTGACCCGACAACATAAGGTTAAAGCGATAATCAGCCGCCGTCGGAATGAAGTCAGGATGGTGACTTAAAAGTATGGTAAAAGCATCGAGGGGCATGTTTTGACTTGCTTTTTCTATATCGGTTTTCCTGACACTCAGATCATCAACTCCTGCCAGGTAAAAGAAGTCATCACCTTGACGGATGAGACAATGTTCATTCCTTAGAACACGGATATTTGCCTCCTTTAAACCCTTTTCTACAAAAGAAGCATCTGTCCAGAAGTCGTGATTGCCCAGGATGGCATATTTCTTCATTCCCTTGTCTAACCTGGATAAGGCCCTTAGCAATTCCGGAAAGTATTTCTTGTCCTGTTTTCCCGTGAGATAGTCCCCTGTGAGGACTAATAGATCAGGATTCAACTGGTTCACTTCCTGAATCACCCGGTTCAAGTAGTCCTCACGTATAGAATAACTGCTATGAATATCAGAAAGTTGGACGATTCTATACCCATGAAAAGCAGGAGGTAATTCTTTAAATGCAAGGGGGAACTGGACTAACTCGATATTTTCCTTTTCGTTGTAGAGAGAGTATGTGATAGGCGTACCGATAACTATACTGGTTAGAAAGGCTTTTGCCAGAAACTTGCGTTTGGACTGGTTGGGTTGATTTTCTTTATTAGATCTGTTAACAGGTTTTAGCCAGGTTTTTAAGGAATAAATGGCAATAAGCGATAAGCCGACTCCCGCTGAGATGATGAAGTAGAGAAGAAGTTTCAAAGAATAGGCTTTGACCCACGGTTGCAAGGAATAATAAAATAAGGTTACGGAGATAACGGTAAAGACAAATCCTGTCAGGACAATAAGTAAAAAAGCATAGCCCAGCTTTTTGGAGAGACCCTTTGATGATTCCTTAATGTGTATTTGGTACAAGCGATAGATGAAAAAACCCTGGAGTAAGACAAAAGAAACGCTGATCAGAACCTGTAATATAAACACATTTTATTCCTTAAACTTCGATGAGTGATATATATTATAGTACAAATAGTTTTTTATTCAACACCCATTCATCCAAGAGTCCCAAAAAATAATAAAAAACACCCCTTTTGGTGACCCCCTTGAAAATATTGATATAATTCTATATTCTCATCAAATCTTTTTGCCATATCGCGATAAATTGCTTATTTTTCAGTCACTCAGTTTTATATAGAAACCATTTGTCAGATCAATGGGTATGGGGATACAAGAATGAAACAGGCTATCTTACTATTCAGTTTAGTGTTACTCTCATTAGCAGATATAAGCTATTCTCAAGGTCGAAGCGTTCGATCTCAGTATAGCTCCTCTCATACGAATAGAGCAGAAGTCTTGAGCTATTTTAGAGAAGGTCGCAACTACTTTAAAGCTAAAAACTATCTGCTTTCAGTGAACTCATACAGCAAAGCCATCAAAATAGATCCCCATTATGTTGCCTCATACTACGGTCGGGGACTATCCTATCTCAATATGAAGAAATATCATCTGGCTGTCAGTGACTTCACACGATATATTCGGGTTTTCCCAAAGCACTCCAAGTCCTACTACCAAAGGGGTTTATCCAATTATCATCTTAAAAGATATGCATTGGCCCGTAAAGATTTCAATCAAGTGGAGAGACTAAACCCAAGATTCGTGAACGTTTATAACATTCGAGGTCTCACTAACACCCGTTTAGGCCGCTATCATAAGGCCATAGAAGATTTCACAAGGTTCTTGATATACCGTCCTAGGTATGCTTTTGCCTACTATCACAGGGGAGAGATCTATGAAAAAGTCGGCGACTATGAAGAGGCTATCAAGAATTATAGGGCGTTTATCCGGTTTACGAAAGATAGAAAAACCGCTTTTGCTCTTAGAAAGAAGATTAGGGAATTAAGCATTAAACTGGATGAAGAGTCATCCAGTAAAGAGCCGGATAATACCGAGGAAGAAGAGCCTGAAGACACAGATAATGAGGATGACAACGAAGATGAGGATGAAGATCCTGACGAGGAAGACGAGAAGGACGAATAAAGCCTAAAACATTCCACAATTTGCTAGTAATAAAACATTTAGTAATAATTGCTGTAGGGGTAGGTTTAAAACCTACCCCTACAGGCAATTGGATAAACTCGTCACTTATTGGTTTATCACGACCCACAATTTTTCTGCTGATTGACCAAGCACGCTAAAGTCCACCATTGGCAAAACCGATATCTTGTAATAGTTGATGAGCACGGATGCTCATCGTTAAACTTCAAGGAGGAACGCTACAATGGTGATAAACCACAATTTAAGTGCTATCAATGCGCTCAGACATCACACTATCAATAATGCTTCAATCGACGTCCATTTAAGCCGCCTGTCAAGCGGACTTAGAGTCGTCACTGCCAAAGACGATCCAGCTGGATTAGCTGTATCCGAAAAGATGAGATCCCAAATTCGTGGGCTGAATCAGGCCACTCGAAACATAGGGGACGGTATATCCTTTATTCAAACAACAGAAGGCTATCTGGACGCCAGTCAAAGTATTCTCCATAGGCTGAGAGAACTAGCTGTCCAATCTTCAAACGGTATCTATACAAGCGAAGATCGTTATCAGATACAAGTAGAGGTTTCAGAGCTTGTGGATGAAATCGACCGTATTGCGTCTCACGCTCAGTTTAATACCATGAATATGCTGACAGGCCGCTTTGCAGATGGGCGAAACGGAACACCCGCTTCCAGTATGTGGTTCCATATGGGTGCCAATATGGACCAACGAGAGAAGATTCATATTGGGACAATGACTGCCGCCGCTTTAGGCCTCAAAGAGTTCTCCACAGGGAAGATCATTAATTATCTCACTCAAGATAGTTCCAATGCAATGATAGCCACTCTGGATACAGCGTTATTCAGGGTCTCCAAGCAGAGAGCCGATTTAGGGGCTTTCCAAAACCGTATGGAGTATGCCGTTCAGGGAGTCATGATTGGTGCTGAGAACATCCAGGCGGCTGAATCCAGAATACGTGACGCGGATATGGCCGTTGAAATGACTCAATTCATAAAGCATACGATCCTGGATCAGGCCGCGATATCCATGGTAGGACATGCAAATAACAAGTCTCAATCCATATTAAGGCTCATCTCTGGATAAATTGCAGTAACCATAAATGGGCTTTTAACAGTTAAAAGCCCATGATATTGTTGCTGGAACTGGATATCTCTATTAAGTGAGTCGTGTCACTTATGAAATATCACGCAGGGATTATGGATGATAATCTTTGTGTCATAAAGGAAAACAGTAGCAAACAACAACAACAAAGGAATGGATGAACGTAATCATCATGGAGGGTGATAATGATTATCAATCACAATTTGAGCGCCATGTACGCTCACAGACAGTTTAAACTCGATACTTTTTATACTCAGAAAAATATTGAGAAACTGAGTAGCGGAATGCGGATCAATCGAGCTGGAGACGATCCGGCTGGTTTAGCGGTGTCGGAAAAGATGAGAGCACAGATTCGTGGTCTCAATCAGGCAAGCCGAAATGCCCAAGACGGGGTTTCGATGATTCAGACAGCGGAAGGTTGGCTTCAGGAAACCAACAATATTCTCTTGAGAATGCGTGAGTTGGCGGTGCAAGTCGCGAACGGAACCTATACTTTTGAGGATAGAAAACAGGTTGAGCAAGAGATTAAGCAACTTGTGGATGAAATTGATCGGATTGCATCTCATGCTGAGTTCAACACGATGAAATTACTGAGAGGTGGTTTCAGACGTGAACCCTATGATGAGAAGTTTGCAAGAGGCTTTGCCAAGGTTGACTTCCGTCAGTATGATAAAGCGACTGTTCATCAGTATGCTGATCCGCCAATTCGACCCATAGGGGATCCGGATCCTGTTCCAGATCCAAGCCAACACAAGCTTGTTCGTGAGTTTGGTATTCCAGACGATGATAAGGGTGGAGTCTACTTTCATGTGGGTGCCAATACGGATCAACGTGAGAAGTTCTTCATTGAGGACATGTCAGCTTATGCTCTGGGTCTTGCAAAAGGTCCTGTTACCGTGGACTCTGAAAAACGTGAGCTTCTTGTGAGTTATACAACTCAGGATGGAGCAAACAATGCAATTGCACAGATTGATTCGGCGATTTATATTGTCTCACGACAACGTGCCGATCTCGGTGCTTATCAAAACCGTTTGGAGACAACGATCCGAGGGGTCGATATTGCCGCTGAGAACTTGCAGTCGGCTGAGTCTCAAATACGTGACGTGGACATGGCCAAGGAAATGGTTGATTTTGTGAAGAATCAGATTCTGTCACAAAGTGCGGCTTCTATGTTAGCTCAGGCTAACTTAAGGCCTCAAGTGGTCTTGAGGATTCTGGGATAATGAAAACTAATGTGTAGGCCCTTGTTTTAGTGTCTACACTTAGAGAAGCCCTAGGGAGAATCACGGCATTCGACCTTGCTAATTTTGAAGTTCGACACAAGAAGTCGATTTCAATAGGTGATGGATTGACCAAGATGAATCACAAATATTTCTATATCAAGCCCCCTCCTCTTCTTGGGGAGAGGGTTTATATTTTTTTTTAATATTTACTTTGACTTCCCCAATCTTTCTGCCGAAAACTTATAAAGTCTATTGAAAAATATCAGCTTGATGTTAAACTTAAAACTATATAGATTTAACCTTAACAAATTGAGGGGAGCTTCCTATGGTGAAAAAAACCTCTAATAAATATGGCCTGTCTTCTGCCTACCTGGTTCTCGTTCTATGTTTTGTTCTCCCTGTTTCATTATTAAGTCAGGATTTCAGCCAAGCAGATATGGAAAAGAAGGTCAAGGAATATGAAGAAAAACTCCGGAAAAGTAAACTCTCACCCATCAAATTGAATATCATGCTGACGAAAAAAGAGATTAAAGGCTGGAATGGTTTGAAATTACGACTCAATATATTTCGGGATGCCTCCAAAAACCTTTATGATCCAACCGTATCGCCCTTTAACACTACAATCGCTAACAGCAGTCAGCCAGAAAGCTTCACGGCCACCAGTGGGCCAAGTAGTCGGGCTGGTCACTACAAAATCCATGTTAAGGAGATCGCTAGACGGGATAAAATCGCTACAAAACCTATCAAGAGCGGCACTAAGATAAAAGGCAGTGTTTTTTCTGTCCAAACCGATAAAGAAGAAATCAAGATTGACTTCAGTAAAGGTGGGACTCTCAAGGAGTTATATGATCTTTTTGACAAGCAGGGCAATAAAAAAGTAAGGGCCACTTTCACTCATGTGGATGCTGAAAACGAGATGCTCGTGATAGAAGGAGCCAAAACGGGTGAAAAATATCGTTTGCTTCTAAAAGGCGATAAGAACTTTTTTAGAACGATTGGATTCATAAAGCCTCCCAAAAAGAAGACAGAATCTTTTGTCCCATTGGCGAGCAATGGA
Organism: uncultured Spirochaetia bacterium; assembly: GCA_913053665.1. Classification (GTDB taxonomy): domain Bacteria; phylum Spirochaetota; class UBA6919; order UBA6919; family UBA6919; genus CAJXGR01. Next base: position 8,835 of record CAJXGR010000025.1, on the reverse strand, counting down.
AAAGAAGTTATAAAAGGAAATTATACCATTGATAAAGACGTTTTTGTGATTGAACCCGAGTCCCAAATCCTGGTGGCCCTCTCCAAGCCCATGAAAATGGCTAAAACATCCATTTTAGAGGCTGAAGTGAAGGTTCAATCCGTTAAAGTCGTCAAGAAAAAAAAGGACAACAAATTACCTCCCATTGGAACGATTGAAGAACTCGATGTCGAGAGAATCAAACTCTTTGGTGATCCTTTAATCCCTGAATTGAAGGGCGATGAAGATAAAAAAAGAAAGAACAAGAAGAAATTAAAAGGTCCCTTTCAATTCCTGAAACTGGTGGCCGATAAGAATCGAATGACTCAAGCGATTGTAATTCTGGACACTAAAAATACGTGGAAAAAGATACGCATTAATCTTGGACCCTTACTCAAAGGCATTCCAACCGCCAAGAAGCTGTACTTTGAGAATGTACTCAAGAATAAGTCCTACTCAATCCGTAAGATAAGGATCTACGATCCCCTTGAGGACTCTCGAAAGGGGAAATATAACTTTCTTGAAGAGGCTCAGGACGCTCATGTCTTAATGAATGGAGTGGCCATCAAACGAAGTAAAAATGAGATCAGCGATTTGATACGGGGTGTTGTCCTTAGCTTGAAATCCCCATCAGAAAAGGCTGGTGAGCTGGATATAGATTGGGATTATGATCAAATTATAAAAGAACTACAAAAGTTTTTAGATGAATACAATAATGTCATGTTGTTTCTTAAAAACGTGATGGAGTATACACCCAGGAAAACATTAGCGATCCTTGAAAAAGAAGAAGAGAACTTTGAAAAAAAAGGATTTGATGAACGTCAATTTATGGAACTCTCAGGAGAAGCCTATAAAGGTTTGATGGCAAGAGACTTTGCAATTAGGACCTTAAAGAATCGTCTTAGAAACGGAATGGTCTACAGCCCCTACCCACGAACCGTACAGAAATCCATTAAGTTCTTAATGCAGATTGGGTTTAAGAATCCTGAACGGGGGGGAGACGTCCTCAGTAATGATAATCTAAAAGCAGGTTATTTAATTTTAGATAAAAAGAAGCTTAGAGTTGAGTTAGAGAGCCATTTTGATGAAGTTAAAGAGATATTTGCCTATGCAGGAAAGGGAAGTCTCATCAAAAATAAGGGAATTGCCGTTGGACTCGTTAAAAACCTGAACACCTATGTGAAAAGAGGTGTGAGGGACGATAAGGGAAGAAATCAAGCTGGTTTTATCCCTTCCAAACAAAATATCCTCAAGGCCAGGGTGAAACGAGAGAAAAGACGTTTTGAAGTAGCAGAAAAAAGAGTGATGAGGAAAGTGGATAAAACAAGACGTGATTTTGCCAAACTGATTGCGGCTCAAAGAAAGGCTAAATTTCAAAGACAGAAGTTAGATAGTTTCAGGCCACCAGCTAATAGATAGGAGAAAGATATGGATATCGTTATAGAAGGGAATAAGTTAGACTTCGAATTGGAAAAAGAAAACAATGTATTGGAAGTGGTGGAATCCATTGAAGGCTGGTTATCTCAAAAGTATGAAGTGATTGATGAGCTTACCATTGATGGGAACTCTGTCTTACCCTCAGAAAAAGACAAACTGGAAGGGGCATTAGTCTCTGAGACGGATGTGGTTGAAATAAAAACCCTCAATCACCTGGAGTATGCCATCCACTCTCTCCTGGAACTTCAGGATTATCTAAATCGCTTTGTGGACCGTTTAAACGAAGATACAAAAACCGAAATGGATAATGACAAAAAGGACGAAATCCTGGATGGACTTAAATGGATCCACGGGATCCTCTTGAATATATCCCGTATCCTCCATCTGGACATGAATACCGTATTTGTTCACAACATACCCTTGTCGGATATTGTGACCCAAAATAACGTAATCCTGGTCGAGTTGGACACCTATAAGTATAATCTATCCGTGTTTGAAGAAATTATGGAAACAAGACTCAAAGCTAATTTGATCGCCATAAAAGACTATGTGCCAAAGATCATGAACAATCTTGTCTTTAGGTACACAAACCCCAAAGATCTCACTGAAGAGCATATATGCGGCAATTTAGAGGATGTCATGAATACCATTAAAGCCTTCATACCCAGGATTCCTGATATTGGGACGAACTTGCAGGCTGGTAAGCAACTCGAAGCCTATATGGACATTAAGAACGTCCTCGCCATGATGGAGATTTTAGTGGGTCACCTAAGAAAGCTGGAAGAACTATTAAAGATTAAATACAGTGACCTAGTGGTGGACAAGATCAACGTAGACCAACTCAATAAAGAGTTTAATGAGCTTCTCCTGCAGCTATCTGAAGCCTTCACCAATAATGATATTGTCTTATTGGGTGATCTATTGGAATATGAGTTGATCGATAAACTTGAAATCTATCTTAGAATATTCCAGGAACTTATTGTTCTCTCCAAAAAAAAGAACTTTAACTAATTGGATCGCCATGAATCATAACTATTTAATCTATCATGCTTTAAAAACATCACTTATCAACGTTTTCATGGAGTGCTTCAAAAAAGCTTGACCTGAAGGCTTAAAGTATTTATATTATACATATCATTGGAATCTGTGTTTATATTTCCTATGGTACCTTGAATAAAAATATATCCTTTTACAGGAATGTTTCAGCTTTTTGTACCCATTTCTATTGTATATCATGAACTGTTTAATGCTTGTTTTGTCTGGATACATAGTCCCTGGGTGTGGATAGTAACAAGGAAAAAATCGATCACTCTGATTGATTATTAGTTTGGATCGATAACAGGGCGTTTAATTTGGCCTTGTCATCTGCACTATTCTTTAATGTGTTAAGGAACAAATCCAATAATTTTAATCATCGCAAACCGGTAGTTAGCATCAAGCATTTCATTATAGACAAACCTTTTAGTGCTTTATGCGTAAACCATAGCAATCCATCAAAGGAACATATCAAAATATCCTGAAAATATAGAAATATATTTGTCTTAATAATTCGTTAATAAATTAGTCATCAAATATTAAAAAAGCGGGGAGTATATGTCTGCAACAATCAAAAAAGAAGTTAGTGAATCTCAGAATGACACTAAGCCAACTACAACTAAAGAAAATCCAGAGCCAGTTAAAGCCAAAGTCGTCAAGAAGGTCAACAATATTGACAAATTGGATATATCCGAATTAGGGAAAAAAACCATTTCTGAATTAGCAGATCAGGCCCGCTCAATGGGGATTGAGGGAATCAATAGTAAAACGAAACCTGATCTTATCTATTCTATTTTAGAGACCCAAACAAAAAAGGACGGGCTTTTATTTGGAAGCGGCGTTCTGGAAGTTCTACAGGAAGGTTACGGCTTTTTACGATCCCCCATATACAACTATCTACCCGGTCCTGATGATATTTATATATCCCCATCGCAAATCCGTCTCTTTGGTCTCAGAACAGGGGATACGGTAGCCGGTCAAGTTCGCCCCCCTAAAGAAAATGAACGATTCTTTGCTCTATTAAGGGTTGAAGCTGTCAACTTTGAAAACCCTGATACCGTGAATAATCGTATTTTATTTGATAATCTAACCCCCCTCTATCCAGAGTCCAGGCTTAACCTGGAGTGGGACGCAAGTAAATTATCTACAAGGATCGTAAATCTCCTGACACCCATTGGAAAAGGTCAAAGAGGACTCATTGTCGCCCCTCCTAGAACAGGTAAAACTATTTTATTGCAGGAGTTTGCCAATGCCATCACAAGCAATCATCCACAAGTCGTGTTAATCGTACTACTCATTGATGAGCGTCCTGAAGAAGTTCCGGATATGTCCAGAACAGTGGATGGTGAAGTGATCAGTTCTACTTTTGATGAACCGGCTGAACGTCACGTTCAGGTAGCGGAAATGGTACTAGATAAGGCGAAGAGACTTGTAGAACATAAAAAAGATGTGGTCATCCTTTTGGATAGTATCACCCGATTGGCACGTGCTTATAACCAGGTTGTCCCAACAAGTGGGAAGGTACTCTCAGGAGGTGTGGACTCAAACGCCCTTCAGAAACCAAAACGCTTTTTCGGTGCCGCCCGAAACACTGAAGAGGGGGGAAGCTTAACGATTCTTGCCACGGCTTTAGTCGATACAGGAAGCCGAATGGATGAGGTGATCTTTGAAGAGTTTAAAGGAACAGGAAATATGGAACTCCATTTAGACCGAAAAATGGTAGAACGACGTATATTCCCTGCTATTGATATTAAGAAGTCTGGAACACGTAAGGAAGAACTTTTATTGAATGAAGAAGAAATACAGAAAATGTGGATTCTTCGCCAAGTCCTTAATCCTATGACAAATATAGAGACCATGGAACTCCTTTTGGATAAAATGGGCAAAACCAAGACCAATGCGGCTTTTCTAAAATCTATGAGTAATGGCTAGGAGCTATCAAAATGCAAAAAACAATCCATCCAGAATACTTAGACACCATCATTAAATGTGCCTGTGGCAATGAAGTGAAAACTCGATCTACAGTAAAAGATATTCATGTTGAAATCTGTTCTAATTGTCATCCTTTCTATACAGGGAAACAGAAGATCGTGGATACTGCCGGACGAGTTGAGAAGTTCAACAAAAAGTATAAGATCAAAGCCAAGTCATAGTTGACTAAATCTTTTCGATCAAGGCTGATGACATGGTTTCCTCCTGAAATATTCTTTCTGTGTCAACATTTCAGGACAAGACAGAATCCATATCGAGCGCCCGATATTACAATATATCAGGGATACATGGGTTCACCCCAAAGTATTGAAGAAGCCCTAGTTGCTTTGTATGGATTCAATCAGCTTCAGAGATTGTCCCGCTGGTTTTGATGGATCTGGCGGTGAAAGAGAAAAAAGAATCAATATTTGGGTTAGCTGATTAGGAATAATATTGACATAAAACTCACTGGCTCCATCCAGGGCAATCTGAAAGCCTCTACCTGTCTCTGTGAGATAGGGCAAGGGGTCTTCTCCCACCTGAATCGCCTTGAGCATTTTCTCATTATTCTGAATCACATCACTCAGCGTTTTGAGAACTTTCAAGGTGCTTAAAGTCCCTTCAAAGTCCGAGATGGACAGAGCAAACTTGTCTCGATCATTTCCCCACTGAACAAGTATTTTCTTGCTTTCGGGGAGATCAATCTCAAGACCCTTTTTCTTTTCCTCCCCAAAACCATGAGCGTGATAATAAGCATTGATCACCATTTCATCAAATACCAGACGGACAGTCCTCTTAAGTGTGCTATCCAGACTCAGAGTATCGACGGCTTTTGAAACTAACTGGCTGACTTCACTTAGCTGTTTTGATTTGGTAATTTCATAGGATGAAATATGCTTTTCTTGAACATCAATGTAATTCTCAAGACCAAATAATTTGTTTTGATTTAACAACTTATGGATAATGTTAAATAAGTCTCTTTCTTTTAGATATTTACTGATAATATAGCCCACATCATATTCATGGGCCAGACCAATGACTTCACTAATATGGGAGGACGTGAGAAGGATATAGGGAAGATGGCTATGATACTCTCTCATCCTATGGATTAAAGCAAAACCGTTCATATTGCTAAGATTCATGCTCACAATAACCAGACTGAGATTTTCTGTTTTGATAATCGTTTCAGCCTCCCCTCCTTCTTCCACAAGAATCGTATCGTATATTGGCTTTTTTTCCAGAATCCTCTTGATGGACTCACAAAGGATTTTAGGGCCGGCAACAAGAACTTTGTGTTTCCTGGTTTTTTCTGTCATCGCTTCCCCCCTAGATATTTTGTTTGTTTTTGATTTCTAAAAAACTATCTATTGCGGTCTTTTCATCATTGTATATCTGAAAAAGGTTAATCAATCGGGTCAGGGTAAAGGCTTCAAGAATTTGGCCACTAATATGGATGAGTTTAAGGGTTCCCCCTAGATCCTTTAAGGTGGTCAAAATACGGATGAGACTACCAATCCCCGAGCTATCAATATAGCTTGCCTCTTTCAGGTTGACGATCACCTTATTTTTGTCAGGACTCATTTTTTGAATGATATCTTGACTGAGTTTTGGAGAATGATGGATACTAATATCCCCCGTCACGTCAAATATAAGTATATCATCATGAACACGCTGATTGATTGTCATAAAACCTCCATTTATTAAGAGAATAACGTTTAATACTTACTCTCCCAAGACTTCTATTGCAATGAGCACTACATCATCGTTGATTCCATTATCTGAAGAGAAATCCTTAACCCTCTCAAGGAAAATATCCGGCACCAACTCAATATCCATGGAATGGGTTTCCAGGAATAGTTCTTTCAGTCTGTCAAAGCCAAAAAGATTATGATCTTTATCAAAGGCTTCGTAAATACCATCCGTATAGAATAATAGGCGATCACCTTTCTGAAGCTTTACTTGCTCCTCCTGGAAATGATTGTTTTCAAAGACTCCCAAAACCATATTACTTGTATTGATTTCCATGATGTCATGATGCTTTTTTCTATAATGAAAAATGGGAGGATGACCCGCTGTAGAATAGTCAATAGAAGGATTATCCAAATCAAGAACGGCATAAACACCGGTGACAAAGTTTCCGTGGATCTTATCCGTTAAATGAGTATTTAGAATATACATGATCTTTTTAGGAGAGTTTAAAAAGTTATTGTGAGTGCTCATAGCGGTTTTGATCATCGACGTGATGAAGGCTGAAGCAATGCCATGCCCCGAAACATCCGCTAATAACAGGGCAAATTTGCTTTTACCAATGGGATAAAAGTCAAAAAAATCCCCCCCCACTTCATTCATCAAAAGATATTTGTAAGCTATTTTATAATTCTTGATTTCAGGGGTGGTCTTGGGAACGATTTCATGCTGGAGCTTGCTGGTTACTTCTAATTCCTGAAATAGCAATTCATTATGATCTTTATTGCTTTGATCTTGAACCTTCATTTGATCATTGGTTTGTTGGTAGAGTTGTTCTATATTGTTTTTTTCGCTGATCAGATTCTTTATCTCCAGCCTTTGAGCGATGATTTTTTCTCGATATTTAAAGTTTTTGTAGGATAAAAGATGTATGGTTTTTAGAAACTTAAAAGCTCTTTTGATCTTGGCATTGAGCATTTGAGGGTCCACAGGTTTTTCGATATAGTCATCAAAAAAATCATAAAACTCTTGATCCAGATGGGATTTTTCCCCATTGGTCATCAGGATATAATAGGAAAAATACTTTTGGAGGTCATCACGAATCTCTCTGGCAAGTGTTTGACTATCCATAAAAGAATCTCCGGGATCCATGAATATGAGATGAGGCCTTTCCTGGACAGCTGTTTCATGACCATCTTCTGGATTATAGCTTTTTAAAACCCGGTATTCATTTTGGTCTAAATCATTGGCCCACTCGGAAAGTTGACTTTTATCGGGATGGATGATTAATATTTTTTTCATGACTTCTTGCTATCACTAAACGTTCATTACAGGTTTTTCCATTGAATTATAAAGAGTTAGGGAAAAATGAAATAGCCTTGACTAAAGATTTAACCCTTTTGATTTTTATATTTATAAATATAGACTGAAATGTTAAGGAATTATATCAAAATCTAATTTATTGGCCGATTGGCAGGAAAAATAAAATCCCACTTGTCCTGCTCTTAAACATCCTTCGGAAGTGTTCTGACCAGGCTCACGCTGGAGACTCAGGCCAGGCCTCGTCCTTCGCAGGAATTGATACTTGCTGTACATCAAGTATGGTAAAGGGATTTGAAGGCAAGTCAGGAAATTAGAAAGAATGATCCAAATGGACAGGGCTTGGATGAAACGGTTTTATCTTTCAATGCCAAGGCGTGAGAAGGCTTTTCCCGAATCCAGGACCTCTTTAACTGCTTGGGCCGATGCAGACAGTGAATCATATTTCTTTATATGCCAAAGACAAAGAGCGGTTGAATAGATGAGTCCATCTCTTGTAGGGCCTTTTTCTCCCCTTAGGGCTTTTATCCCCTCTTCTGCAGCTACTTTAGCCACTGCGTTAACGTCTAGATCTGCCGCGATCTCATCTTTCTTTTTACTGATCTTTAGAATATCCTCTGGAATAGGTGCTGAGGCTATATCTTGCTGGATACCCAGTTCAGCTGGGTTGACTTCAATAGATTGCTCAGGCCCTGTGTCATGACAAGAGATCATTGTCCCAGCTTTGCGTAGGGATGGGATCACTCCTCCCTCCATTCCACGAATGAGCAAGCTGGAGTCGAAACCTGCATGACGGGCTAGCAGTGCGTAAAGCCGTGGATAAGGTTTATGTACATAGCCAGTAATAAGATGAGTCTTCTTTTGCCCTCGAATTGGGCCGACTAAAACCTCTACAGTTGTAAGAACCGGCCGTTTGACAATGAGAGTCCGTAATTCTATGAGGTCATGAAGGCTGGGACAGAAGGTCTTCTGATCGATATAGGCCCATCCAGTATCTGGATCATTGATACGGGCAACAGCCTCTTCAGGGGATAAATCTACTGGTAGACCCATAGCATCATATATTTTTCGGTGGGTGATGCCATACTTGGGTCCAACGCTATCCACACCATGAGATACTGCGGCTACACCGCATTCAGCCAGGACAACCGGAACAAAGGACGATGCAGGAAGGTTTCTGAGATAGCCATCATAAGGATCGGCTATGTCCACCACCTCATCCACAGAAGCTGTCGTGATAGTAGACATCTCTCGAATGGCGTCCAGTACCCCAAGGTTTTCATCATCGGTTTCTCGCTTCATCCTTAAGGCGATTAAATAAATAGCGGATTGGACTGGGTCAACCTGCTTCTCTAATATTAGACGCAT
>CAJXGR010000024.1 GCA_913053665.1 uncultured Spirochaetia bacterium | reverse complement strand
AGTCATAGAATGTCAAGAAAAGGGAAAATAATTTTACTTTCCCCTTGACTTTTAACACAGTTGCTGTCTCGAACCTATGTGTCGGGGGAGTCACAGAATGTCAAGAAAAGGGAACATAATTTTACTTTCCCCCTTGACTTTTAAGGCAGTTGCTATCCTTTAGATTTCTGATCCGGCAGGTTTTAAATCGGTTAATGATAAATCGATCACTCAGGACTATTATATTATGGAATCGTTAGGTTTAACTCACTCACTTTCTTTAAATTAAGAAATACTCGTTGCCTTTCAAGACAAATATTTATATTATATAACTTCATACGGTAAAAACCTAAAGAATATATATTTGGAGGGTGAAAATGTTAATAGAAATAGAACCCATTAAAAAACTTTATGGGTCCCTTGCCGGAATCCATGAGACCATGAGAAAGCGTCTCAATCGAGGTCTAACCCTTGCGGAGAAAATCCTGTTTTCCCATTTGGATGACTATAAAACAACTGACATCGAACGAGGTGTCTCAGACGTTGGTCTACGGCCCGACCGAGTAGCAATGCAAGACGCTACGGCTCAAATGGCCCTTCTACAGTTCATGACAGCGGGGATGGATCGGGCGGCAGTCCCTTCCACCGTCCATTGTGATCATCTAATTATGGCTAAAGAAGGATCCGAACTGGATTTGCCCGTCGCTATAGATCAGAATAAAGAAGTTTACGACTTTCTCCTCTCCGTGGCACAAAAATACGGATTAGGCTTCTGGAAGCCAGGATCAGGGATTATTCATCAAGTCATCCTGGAGAATTACGGTGTTCCAGGGATGATGATGATTGGAACAGACTCCCATACCCCGAATGCAGGGGGAATCGGCATGATAGCCATTGGTGTAGGAGGGGCTGATGCAGTGGATGTGATGACCGGACAGCCCTTTGGCTTGCGTATGCCCAAACTTGTGGGGATTCACCTGAAGGGCAAGCTCTCTGGATGGGCTTCCCCCAAGGATGTCATTATCAAGGTAGCCCAGATCATGACCGTGAAAGGAGGAACAGGTAAGATTGTAGAATACTTTGGAGATGGGGCTGAGTCTATTAGCTGTACTGGAAAGGGAACCATTGCCAATATGGGGGCTGAAATCGGTGCTACCACCTCCCTGTTTCCATTTGATGAGAGTATGGTTCGTTATCTTGAGGCTACAGAGCGAAAGGACGTGGCTGACCTATCTAAACAATATGCTGAACACCTAAAACCCGATCCTGAAGTTCTTAAAAACCCTGAGAAATACTACGATGAGATTCATGAAATCGACCTCTCCACTCTTGAACCCCATATTGCCGGCCCCCATACCCCAGATTTAGTCCGCTCCATCAGTGAATTGAGTGATGACGTGGATAAAAGCGGTTATCCTGAGGAATTAGGTGCCGGACTGATCGGAAGTTGTACCAACTCAAGCTACGAAGACTTAACCAGAGCTGTGAATCTGGTTCGTCAGGGTCTGAAGCATGGCTTGAAGATGAAATCCGACTTCCTTGTAAGCCCCGGCTCAGAACGGATATTTGAAACCATCACCCGTGACGGTATATTGGAAGACTTTCAGAAGGTTGGCGGTACCGTCCTTTCCAACGCCTGTGGCCCATGCATTGGTCAGTGGAAAAGAGATCCATCGAAGAATGATCATGCCAATAATATCATCACGTCGTTCAACCGTAACTTTAAGAAACGAAATGATGGGAGTCCCAATACCAATGGTTTTATTGCTAGCCCAGAGATTGTTGTGGCCCTGTCTTTTGCAGGAAGCATGAAGTTCAACCCTCTTACAGACACTCTTAAGGCACCCGATGGGACGGATGTCAAGTTCCAGGCCCCAAGTGGTGAAGAACTCCCTGCAAAGGGCTTCACATCAAAAGACAGCGGTTATAAAGCTCCAGGATCTGGTGGTGAGATCGTTGTCAACCCAAATAGTGATCGATTAGCTCTTCTGGAGCCATTTAACCCACCCGACTTCTCTAAAGACTTTAATGAGCTTCCAATACTGGTGAAAGCCCTGGGGAAATGTACAACAGATCACGTATCTCCTGCAGGCCCCTGGCTCAAATATAGAGGTCATCTGGATAACATCAGTAAGAATATGTACTCCGGTGCGGTGAACGCCTTCTCTAATGACACAGGACACGGTAACAACGTTCTGTCGGGAGAAAGCAATAAAGAGTATAATGAAATCGCAAGGGATTACAAGAAGAAAGGGATTGGTTGGGTGGTAATCGCTGATGAGAACTATGGTGAGGGGTCCAGCCGTGAACACGCCGCTATGGAACCGCGACATCTGAGTGGGAAAGCGATCATCGCCCGAAGTTTTGCCCGTATCGCTGAGGCCAATTTAAAAAAACAAGGCGTATTAGCCCTCTGGTTGGATGATAAGAAAGATTATGACAAGTTTCAAGAGAAGGATCGAATCAGTATAAAAGGTGTGGATAGTATTGCACCCAACAAGAAACTGACCGTCGAGGTCAAGCATGATGATGGGTCAGTGGACACAGCATCTGTCTCCCATACGCTGAATGACTTTCAGATCAAGTGGTTTAATGCTGGCTCTGCCTTAAACTATCTTCGACTCAATAAAAACTAATGAGCTCAGAACCCTGTTAAGGATGATTGAAAGTATACCGAAAAGTGTAATTGGACTTAGCCGATCCAGTTAGATGGGTTGGAGATCTTTTACACACCCATGCCAATAATGGATGGATCAAAATAGGCCACTTAAAATATTGCTTGAATGTGATTGACATTTTAGTAATTTATGCTTACCTTTTAGGGAAGTACCGATTGGTGCTCATTTAATATGGTAATCAAAGCTCAAAGAGGTGACAATATGTTAACATTAACTGAAAATGCGATCGATAAAGTTAAAGATTACGCCGTATCCAATGAAAAATATAAAGGGAAATCCTTAAGAATCTTCGTTCAGGGCGGTGGATGCTCTGGGTTCCAATATGGATTTGCTTTTGACGATAAAAGAGATGGTGATGAAGTGGTTGTAGGGAGTGATGAAGTCTCCGTTCTCATTGATCAGCAAAGTGCCCCTCACCTTCAAGGTGTTAAGGTGGACTACGTTGAAGATATTAAAGGATCAGGATTTGTAGTTGAGAATCCTAATGCAACTGGCGGATGCGGTTGCGGCTCTTCCTTTAGCACTGATGCTAGTGCTAGTCCAGCGACTAGTGCAGGTGGTGGATGTGGTACTGGTGGCTGCGGTTAAATACGTCTCTTCAGATTTGGCTTTCATAGCCAGGTCTGGAGATTCCCCTCTTCATAGTAAGCAATCCTAGTAATGGATTCTAAGATGTTTAGAGTTAGTCACAAGTACAGTTTTTATCTGTAAATACCTTGAAATGACCCAGTCCCTTAAAGCATTTCTAAAAGAAAACCGAAACTCTCTATATGAAAATTATTGCTTTCAGCAATGTTCAAATGCATCTCGACCCTATCAAAGAGATCCGTGACGAGGTCATCAACTCTGATCTGATCCTCCTTATAGGCAACATCACCCGGCAGGGAACCTGGATAGAAGCCAAGAAAGTTGTGGATATACTAAAACTTCTGAACCCAAATATTTATGGCGTCATGGGAAGTTTTGATTCTGAGACCGTCCAGGATTTTCTGGAGTCTGAAGGCTTATCCCTTCATGGTCAGGGGCGAAAGGTTAAAAACATCGGCTTTTATGGCCTTGGAGCCGGCAACCGGACTCTTTTTCACAGACCCTTTGAAATTGGCGAAAAGGAAGTCTCCTTACGATTGGAAGAAGGTTACCATCAAATCCAGGACTCCGAAACTATCATCCTGGTGTCCCACACAAGTCCCTATAACTCAAAGCTGGACGAAATATCCATGGCAAAGCATGTAGGTAGCCGAATGATTCGATCCTTTATCTTTAAACATCCCCCAAATATCTTTTTGTCCTCTTCAGTGGATAGAATAGCCCGAAGTGATCGCTTTGGGATGACCTATTTAGCAAGCCCTGGCCCCTTTGAGACAGGAGATTATCTTGTTATAGACACTGAAGACAAAGACCATCATCTGATAATCAAAAATGCCTATGATCCCAATAAAAAAACCATATTATATAAAAGTCAGTAATCCAATAGATCAAAGAAACACCGTGGAAACCAATGAAATGATGCCCTGTTAGAGATCGTGAGTTCGGTTATTTCAGGATTAACCTGCATTTAATGTTTCTCACTGCTACTTGGCAATTCACAAGTCGAACTGACGTTCAATTATTGGGATCAACGTCCATTTATTCATTGGCTAATCCATTTGTATATATATTTAAGGGGGGAGCATGAAGTCAAGCCAATCAAACAGCAATGGCAGTCAAGCCTGGCAAAAAGGGATTTGCGGGATTTGTCCTGCGGGCTGCTGGGTCATTGTAAGTTATGATGAAGAAGGAAAAATCGATAAGGTAAGACCCGATGAAAGTTCCAGCTTTGGAATGATCTGCAAACTAGGTGAACACTCTGCTGAGATTGTATATTCCAAGGATCGGCTTTTATACCCAATGCGCAGGAAAGGAGATAAGGGAACTTATGACTTTGAAAGAATCTCCTGGAACACAGCTTACGATATTATCACTAATAAACTCAATAAGATAAAAGAGGAATATGGACCCGAGGCAACCTCCATTTACACAGGGAGAGGGAGTTTTGAGCTTTCTATGTGTGATGTGTATCAACCGAAGGACGTTGCCGTTTCTTCTGCGTCCAGTGTACTGTTCCCATTTGGTTCTCCAAATACGATGGGTGTTGGGGCACTTTGCTATGTTTCCTTTGCAATGATCGCTCCTCACGTAACCATGGGTGGAATGATGATCAACATGTTCTCCGACATTGAAAACGCTGAGCTGATCGTTGTCTGGGGAGCTAATCCTGCTACCGATTGCCCGCCTCTTGATCTCAAGCGGATAATGAAAGCACATAATCGAGGTGCTCAAGTGGTGGTCATTGATCCGCGACAGACAATGGTAGCTAAGCTCACTGGGTCTCAATGGGTCCCCATTCGTCCAGGCACCGATGGAGCCTTAGCTCTGGGAATGTGCAATGTAATGATCGAGGAAGAGCTTTATGATGAAGGGTTTGTGAAGGAATGGACAAAGGGATTTGATGAATTCGCCCAGTACGTCCAGCATTTTAGACCTGAGGTGGTGGAAAAGATAACTGGTATTCCCTCTAAGACAATTAAGTCTCTTGCAAGACGTATAGCTCAGGCAAATGGAGCTTCCCCCATTATGTATAGCGGACTGGAATACAATGACAGCGGTGTACAGGCCATTCGTGCGACCATGGTACTTTGGGCTTTAGCTGGACAACTGGATGTTCCCGGGGGCCGCTGTTTTACCATGAAAGAAAATCATTTCCCGATTAATCGTGAGGGGCATATTGCTAATCCTGATGTGAGCAAGGCTTTGGGACGGGACAGGTTTCCTGTTTATAGTGCTTACAGGGGAGAATCCCATGCCATTGCCCTTCCTGATGCTGTCCTAAAGGGAAAACCCTATCCCATTCGCTCACTTATTGTTTTAGGAGGCTCTATCATAACAGCCTGGCCTCAACCATCCGTGTGGAAAGAGACTTTAAATGCTTTGGATTTTCTTGTCTGTATAGACCGCCAGCTGACTGCAGATTCCGCTTATGCCGATATCGTCCTTCCAGCAACAACGATGTATGAAATTGAATCTTATATGACCTATGGGCCAATGTTCAGGATTAGAGAAAAGATGATCGACCCAGTGGGTGAAGCCAGGAATGACTTTTTTATTATGGCAGAACTGGCTGACCGTCTTGGATACGGCGATCTTTATCCTCAAAATGAGGAAGAACTCCTTGGGCACGCATTGAAAGGCTCAGATTTCACTCTAAAAGATGTGCGAGAGGCAGGAGGACTTATACAGAAACAACCGGTTATGATGCAGTACAAGAAATGGGAGAAAGGATTGCTAAGAAATGATGGTCGTAAGGGCTTTGACACCCCCAGCGGGAAGTTTGAGATTGCCTCCACCATCCTTGAAGAGCATGGATATGATCCTTTGCCTGTCTATAAAGAACCTCAGGAAGGCCCTCTCACTAAAACCCAACGGACTCAAGAATATCCTCTTGTGTTTAATTCAGGATCGCGTGTGACCACCGATTTTAGATCTCAGCATCATGGCATCCCTGGTTTATACAAAGAACGCCCTGAACCTGTCGTCACAATAAACAGGGTGGATGCCGAGATACGGGATATTAAAAATGGAGATTTAGTGCGTATCGATACGGTTAGAGGAACTGTTACCATGCGAGCATTTGTAAGTGATGATATAATAAAAGGTAGTATTGATGCTAATATGGGAGGGGGTGGACCTGTTGGTCCAAAGGCCTGGCAGGAATGTAATATTAATGAGTTAACCAATTTACAGCATTATGATCCCATTTCAGGGTTTCCAGTCTACAAAGCACTTTTATGTGAAGTCGCTAAGGTAGAAAGGAACGATGAAACGGCCCTAAAGAATAAAGATATAAACATTGATTCCGGTGAATATAATAATGTAGAGGTTCAACAGGTTGATCCCCTGCCAGACCGCATTTATCTTGATCATAATGCTACAACACCCATTGACCCTGAAGTTCGTGAAGCGATGATCCCCTATATGGAGGGTGATTACGGGAATCCTTCAAGCATTTACAGCGAAGGAAAGAAAGCTCGGATGGCAGTAGAAAATGCACGCCGTAGTCTAGGACAGCTACTTAACTGTACTTCCAGGCGTATCGTGTTTACAGGCTGTGGTTCTGAGGCCAACAATCTTGTTTTAAAGGGAGTCGCTTTTGCCAATAGGCATAAAAACCATATTATAACGACTTCCATAGAGCATCCCTCGGTATTTAATACATGTAAATGGTTGGAGAAACAGGGGGTTCGGGTCACATACCTTGAGGTAGATGAAACCGGAAGGGTTCATCCTGAAAGTTTACTTTCTGCTATTACAGAAAATACCTGTCTTGTTAGTATCATGACTGCTAATAATGAAACCGGGTCTATCCAGCCTATCGCTGAGCTAGCCAATATAGCCAGAGAACATGCTGTGCTTTTCCACACGGACAGCGTTCAGGCCATTGGAAAGATTCCTGTTAACGTGAGTGAGCTCGGTATTGACTTTCTGACTCTGTCAGGACATAAACTTCATGGCCCAAAAGGTGTTGGGGCTTTATATATACGTAAAGATCTCCATTTTGAGCCTCTTATACACGGTGGGGAGCAGGAAGTTGGATTACGTGCCGGGACTGAGAATGTAATAGGAATTGTCGGGTTTGGCAAGGCTTGTGAGCTAGCCTTACAAAGGCTTTCGCAGATGGATGAACTTAGAGTGCTAAGGGTTAGTTTGGAACAGGGCATTAAAGAACTTCTTCCTTCTGCTAAACTCAACGGTCATCCGGAGGAAAGGCTTTCCAACACTCTTAACATGACCCTCCCAGGGATTCGTGGCGAGTCGATGGTTCTTACATTAGATCAGAAAGGAGTTTCACTATCATCAGGTTCTGCTTGTACTTCCGGCTCTCCAAAACCGTCACGTGCTCTGTTAGCCATGGGACTGTCTGAGGAAGAGGCTCATTGTGCAGTAAGATTCTCTTTGGGCTTTGCTAATACGAAAGAAGATATTGATCGTAGTATTTCTCTTATTGGAGCAGTTATTCGGGAGTCCAAGAGTATTGTACGCTTTGTTCCATGCCGTTAAAAAACGGATAGTTAGAGAGTAGGACAGATATTCTTATCTGTCTTTTTGTTAGACAAGAGGTGGACTCACCCAGTCATAAACCTTTTAGTATAGTTTTACTTAACAACCATCTTAAAGACTGCTCCAGTTTTGAATTCGGTGATATAAATCTCCCCTGAAGGGTCCTCTCCAAAGCTGGATATGAAACCAACACGTTTTAAAAGTACTTCAAGATTGCTGGATGAGTTAGAGAATGGACGGCCAATTTTGTTAAGTGGGAGGGCCCAAATTGTCCCCGATATAAAATCTCCAAAGATGTAATAGCCCTTCAAGGCCTTGAGAGCTTGGCCACGATAAACATAACCCCCTATCACACTGCGACCCAACTCATGATTATAGGCATATATGGGATCAGTCAGGTAGGATCGATGGCAGTTCTTTTTGGGGTTATAACATAAAAACCCCTCTTTGAGACGCCATCCTAGATTACTGCCCTTTGTGATCAGGCTGATTTCTTCTTGTTCGTCCTGGCCTACATCCCCCACATAAAGTCGACCGTTTTGACGGTCAAAACTGAATCTCCAGGGATTGCGAAGGCCCAAGGCATAGATTTCAGGGCGATAACCTGACTTTCTGAGAAATGGATTGTCCCCTGGGATAGTATAAGGTCTCCCGTTTGATGGCTTTGGGTCTATCCTTAGCATTTTGCCCAACAGTGTCTTTGGGTTCTGACCATTGTTTCGGGGATCGCCTCCTGCTCCACCGTCTCCTGTACCGATGTAGAGCTTTTTATCCGGCCCAAAAAGCAAAAGTCCCCCATTGTGATTGCTGTAGGGCTGTTTGATCCTCAATAGAATACGCTTGCTTCTCTTTATAACCTTTGGGACACGACCTTTCGTGAATTGGTATTCGACAATATGGGTATGGGACTTCTTTCCCGCGGTATAATTCAGATACAACCTCCCTTTACCTCTACCATTAGCATCTTCACGATAGTCAGGATGAAAAGCCAAGGATAATAGGCCTTCTTCGTTCCCCTTAGATCGAACATCCTTTGTGATATTAAGAAATAAGGACTTCTGACCCCTTAAAACCCGATAGATCCGTCCCTCCTGCTCCACAACATACATCGACTGAGCATTCCCCGGCGGGAAAACCACTTGTAAAGGGAGTTTAAAGCCTTTGGCTACCTTCACCAGTTTATATTTCCCCGTCTGAGCACCATTCAGGTCAAGAAACAGAAGGAAGACGACCCCACAGATTAGACTTATAAAGGTAATGATCGATAATTTTAATGTATGTCTATTGGGCATCATCTTTTCCATAATCACTTTAAAAGATTATTGAACTATGAAATGAAAGAACGTTTGTGCCTCATCTACGGCTTCTTCAACGATTGCTCTCTCTGCTCTCCACTTTTTGCTGACTAGAAGATCAAATCCATCTAATGCTGTCGTTAAATCCAGGCGAACCATCATTTTGACGTTATTCCCCCTCCTTTTAAAAGACCTGACATGACTTTGACCTATCCCATCACGATTGGTGATTGCCGTTTTATCATAACGACTCCCCCCATTCCTTTTGAGGTAAAAGCGAAGAGCTGTTTTCCTAACGGGTATCCTCTTTGAGCCACTGCGATAGATAAGTTGTACTTTGACAGGCCTGGCCAGTCCACCTTTAAGAGTACCTTTCTGGCGATCATTTATCTTTTTAAACCGTATATTCTTTAAAGTCCTTTGGATGAGTAATACAATATCCTGAAACCGATCTACCCTGTCAGGAACACGGGTACTATTGATGGCCGCACGTATAAACCTTGTGACAGCAGAACCCACGTAGCCTTTCCTGAGTAAAGCTTTACCTTTCTTTAAGTTACCATCCACAGAGGCTATCTTTTCCAAATACCTGCGTTCGAGTCTCTCCATTTTCTTTATAAACTCTTTTTCAGAGACCTTTACAAGGACATAGTATTCATAGGCTCCATTGGGCTGTTTTATATAGTGAGTTCTATCGATAATCACTTTTCTTAGGTTGGCAAAGCTTTTTACTTTAATTTCATTATAGATGGATTGTTGAGAGTTGGAACCCTGGTTTCCCTCAACGGATTGATAGACCACTTCAACGCTTGAGGAGATGCGACTTTCCATGATCTCTGCCAGTTTACTTTTCCCGTTGGCGACGGCTTCTTGTTTAGCTTCAATAGGGGATCGTTTGCCGCTGGAATAGCCCACACCCCAGTAATAACCGTCATGGAGGCTTGATGTATGGACCCAATTGGGGGCTGAATCACCATATTCTGCTTTGCTTCCCTTTGAGTTGCAGCTCAGCACAAGGACCAAGAATGTTAATGATAGACATTTCGTAAGCATATTCTTTCTCAATAAATAGTTTAAGTAAACAATAACTCATTCTACCTGAATTTAAGCAAAAAAACGAGAAACTACAAGAATAATGTCCTCATGTATTGACAATATTATGGGAAATATCTATCTTTTGGCTTATTATAGCTTTAACGATTACCACTCTCACGATTGATGAGAGGTCCTATATCAGGAATTATTAGAGTAATTGGCTTAAAGGATGTTCCATGCAACTAGCTTTAGTAAAAGGCTCAGTGGTCTCCACTCAAAAAGACGAAATGATTAAAAGTCTGACAATGCTTCTCATAGAGAAGGTGGATCCTAGCACTCTTAAGGGAAAGGGAGACTATTTAGTCGCTATCGACGCTGTTGGGGCAGGCATTGGGGAAATGATATTATTTGCCTCAGGCTCATCCGCCCGCATGACGGAGTATACGACTGACAAACCCTGTGACTGCGTGATTATGGCCATTGTAGACCAGTATGATATTGAGGGAAAAACCATCTACCAAAAAGACTAAAAAAAGCTTGTTTTACCGCTTTAAACACTCACCTAGAGTTAGTGTCCGCAATCTCCCATCTACAATCGGGTGATCAAAAGAGTAAAGTCATCTATAAATGGGTTTCCTTCTGTGAATTGGGTCACTTCTTCCTTAAAAGCTGTAAGCATATCCTCAACGGGCAAATGACTACTTTTCTCAACAAAACCTATGGTTCGCTCCTCTTCATATTGTTCACCATTGGCTTTTTCAGCCTCCACAATCCCATCGGTAAAGAGTACAAGAGTATCATCTTTATCATAGAAAATAATCTTTTCTTCAAACTCAGTATCATCCATGATCCCAAGGGGTCGACCGTAGCCTTTAATGATTTCCACTTTCTTTTTATTGGCCCTGTTAAGAAGCTGATTGTTGTGTCCAGCACTAATATACGTAATGGTCTGATTGAAGGTATCCACCAAAAAATAAGCTCCCGTGACGAACATACCCGACTCCGAATCTTTGGTCAAAAGCTTGTTAGCCTTTGTGATAACCTTTTTAGGGTTGGGATCTCTATGGGCTTCTGTTCGGATGGTATTTCTCGCTAACGCCATAAAAAGAGAGGCGGGTATACCTTTCCCCGAAACATCAGCTATCACTAAAGCAAACTTATATTCATCGATTGGGATAAAGTCATAAAAATCCCCACCAACTTCCTCAGCAGGTATGCTCACCCCTTGAATCTCCACATCATCCGGCGTATTAAATGTAGAGGGCAGGATCTTTTGCTGTATGAGACGAGCCACCTTGAGTTCCTGTTTTATTTCAGTCTGTACCAGAAGAGATTCGTGGAGCTTTAGATTAGCATAAGCTTGTGAAAAATGAGAGGCTAAATGGCCCATCAGTCGAATGTGAAAGGGTGAGAATGGTTTAGAATCCCGTTTGTTCCATAAAAACATGAGGCCGAAAAGATTTCCTTCTGTGAATAAAGGAATAATCAATAAAGGGGTATTCAGATTGAGTTCAGAAAGGCCTGAGAGTTCTTGAGGCAAGTCCGTTTTGATTTGTATGGGCTTCCCGTGACGGGCTAGATAAGTTTTCAGGTCCCGCGACAAGTGGATATGCTGTTGAGAGTTAGAAGCTTGAGTACCCTGTAGATAGTTTAAAACAAGTTCCTGTCTTGCTGGGCTGAAGAGATAAAACAAGGCTGAGTTTGTGTTAAAGGTTTTTCTGATAAAAGCCACAGACATTGGTATCAATTCCTGGATAGATATAGCAAAGTTCACTATATCATTAAACTCAAAGAGAATACTTAGTTCTTTCACACGCTTTTGGAGGGAAAATCGGGCTTTGGCAAGGCCTTTAAACAAATCTCCATTATTGAGGGCAATGGCCGCCTGATCCGCTAAATAACTCAATACATTTAATTGACTTTCATTAAATTGGGATTGGTCTGCTGAATTAATAGCCTCTAAAACCCCAACAATCTTGTCTTTAACACGCATAGGGACACAGATGAGGTTTCGAGTGACCGTATTGGTTTTTTGATCGACTGCTTTATAGACCCTCTGATCATTTTCAGCATCATTAACAATAAGAGCTTCACCGGTCTCTGCAACAATCCCGGCTATACCAACTCCAATAGGAACAGCAATTTCTCTTATAAGCTCTCCTTTGTCACCGGCTACTACAGCAAAGTTAAGAACCCTCTTTTTATAATCGATGAGTAAGAGAGAGGACGCTTCAGCATTTAGAAGATCTTTGGCGGCATCCATAATGATTTCTAACAGTTTAGGAATATCCAATGTGGAATTGATGAGGTTGCTAATCTGTCCTAAGCCCTTGAAGTCAAATGATATGTCGTCTTGTATAGAACTCATATGGCAATTTCTAGTCGTTCTCTGGCAAAGAAAACGATCAGATTATTTCCTCCAATCTGCTTAACTTTATCGACGGTCTGAACTTGTAAAGTATCCAGTTCTTTATCCGAACGGACAGGATCATGGTGAAAGAGAGCTAATTTGGAACATTGAATCTCAAGGGCCGCCTCAAGGGCATGATCTATAGTGCTATGGCCCCATCCTGCCTTGGTTTTATATTCTTCGGTGGTGTATTGGGCATCGTAGACGATTAAATCAGCGCCTTTTGCGAAGTCTATTATTTTATTGTTTTGAATCTTCACATACTCTTCGGCTTCTTTAATGGCTTCATCATCAATCCCGTCCAGACCACTTTCATTGTCCTCTTTTTTATCGGCAAAGATGTTCCTATAAGGTTCGTTGTCATAGATGGTAACGATTGTCTTGTCCCCACAGGTGATCCGATAAGCCAAACATAATATGGGATGGTTGAGATAGCAGGTTGAGATGTAAAAGGGGCCGATTTTAAAGTCTTCTTCCCGGATTTCTTTAAACTGAATATCCGCCCGGAGCTCATTGAGTTTGATGGGAAAGTATGAGTAGGCCATCTGGCCAGAGACTATTTCTTCTAAACCCATTCCAATAGCATTGACCGGCCCGCGAAATGTAATGGTAGAAGATGGAATGAAGGCTGGGCCAAAGAATGGAAACCCCTGGATATGGTCCCAATGGGTATGAGTCAGCATAATATTGATATCCAATGGGCCATCGGGTAGATCGTTAGATATAAGATAATTACCAAGCTCCCTGAGTCCTGTACCGGCATCAATCACTAACAGCTCATTGTTATCCCCTCTGATCTCAAGGCAGGATGTATTCCCACCATATTTCACTGTCTTAGGCCCAGGCGTTGGAACAGAGCCTCGCACGCCCCAAAATCGTAGTTTCATTGATCTAAATCCCCCGAATATCAAATAATTTTCATAAAAACAGAGGCCTTTTCAATCTCCTGATTAATCGTTCCTTGCCAACCCTCAAGCTCTTCCACTGTCAGTTTTAGATAGTCCAACAGATCCTCGTCAATACTAGAGGGAGCCTGGTTCCCACTAAAACCGATTTTATGGGCATTGGCAAAACTGTTGGCAATTGCCACACTGTATACAATCGTTCGTTTTTCTCCATTGCATTCGTTAGGGTTATGGTGATAGCTGATACATTCAACTACAGAAGAAGAGAGTGTCCATTTTTCAGCCAGTTGTCTGCCAATTTCAACATGATTGATCTCTAATAATTGGTTTTCAGCTTCAATCAGTTCGCATTTCTCATCGTTGGACTTAGCGATCACAGCCTGGTATTTCCGACCTAAAGCATGAGACAACACAACCTTACCAATGTCGTGGAGGAGTCCACAGATAAAATGCTCTTCAAGCAACTCTTTGGGCACTCCCAGCTTTTTACCAATGAGTTTGGAAGTCACTCCTACTGCAATGGAATGTTTCCAATAGCCTTCCACATTAAGGACCCAGTTCGACTTACTCTGAACTTCTACGAAGGGGACAACGGCTGTGGTCAGAGCCAGATTTCTTATGGTGTTCACCCCTAAAAGAATGATGGCTTTAACAATAGAGTTTACTTTTGTGGATAGGGAAAAATAGGCCGAATTGACAAGTTTTAAGACTTTACCTGTTAGAATAGGGTCTAAACTGATGAGTTTATTTAAATCGTTGGGTGACGCATAGGGGTCTTGTGTGATCTCTAGTATTCTACTAACACTTATGGGAAGACTTGGTACGTTTTCAACACTTTCTAATATTTTATCCGTCTCGATAGACATAGTGTTCCTGCTTTACTAGTGATATCCTTTAATATTAATCGTCCTATTAATATAAATAGCATCGGTTAATCACTTTGGGAATTTTATACAACTGGCAATTTTAGCATTGAATAAATTAATTCGATAGAACATAATATAAAATATTAATTCCAAAGCGTATAGCTTTCTCCCGTATTTTAACCGGATCATGGTGGACATATTCAGGTTCCCACCCATCCCCTAAATCGCTATTATTTAGATAAATAAGAACAAGTCTCTTTTCGATAAACAATCCGTACATTCCAGGTGGAACACCTTTATCATGTTCATGGACTTTAGGAAGAGACTTTAAGTCATAGTAGGAGCGATAAATAGGGAAATCATTTGTAAGCTCAGCAAGCCCCAGAGTAGGATTTACTTCTTTGTAGGATTCTCTAACATTATCCCTCCACGATTTTTCCATATCTAACTTGAGTTCTGGATAGAGATCGTGGATTAAACGTTTAAAGGCTTTCTCTAGGCCAAAATCGTCATTCACCAGCAGGAAGCCCCCATGACTCAGGTATTTTTTCAAGTTCTCTTTTTCTTCCGAGTCCAGGATGATTTGCCCATGACCGTTTAAAATCAAGAATGGCAAAGCGAATAACTGATCTCGCTTATGGAGATCGATAATGACAGGTTGAATGGCCAACTTCAAAGGGGTTCGTTGATTCACCTTCTGGACAAAGTTCTTAACGGCTCTCTCAACACTGTACCAGTCCCCTCCTTTATACTTGACAATGGCCAATTTTGGGATGCCACTGAAGGAATAGAGAGGGAGGCAGAAGATCAGGATGAATAAAACCAGAGGGAATCCCTTTTGCCGATGAATATGATTGACTTTCAATTTCACTTTGCTTATCATAACCTAGTCCTTTCATTCAAAATATAGTGATTATAAAAATACCAGTCAAGCCAATATGGTTTTTTCTGCGATGGACAAGAGGAATTGATGAAAAATGAATTGATAGCCCTCAAGGAAAAGGCCGCTGAATCGGTGGTAAAAGCCTTAACAGAAGAAGAACTAGAGGGGTTGAGAGTTCGCTATCTTGGCAAGAAAGGGGATCTCACCAGGATATTAAAAAGCCTCGGCAGTTTGAGTCCGGAAGAGCGGCCTATAATAGGTGGATTAGCCAACGAGATCAAAGAAGTCATCACCCATTCCATCAGTGATAAAAAGAAGGTTCTCAAAAATCAAGGAATAGATAAAAGACTGAAACAGGAATCCATAGATGTCACCCTCCCAGGACGCCAACCACCCATCGGTCATCTGCATCCTATCACACAAGTTATCCAGGAGATCACAGGGATATTCAAAAGCCTGGGTTTTCAAGTGGCTGAAGGCCCCGAGTTAGAAGAAGAATACTACAACTTTGACGCTTTAAACCTCCCAAAAAGCCATCCAGCACGGGATGAACAGGACTCTTTTTACGTCAGTTCTGATAAACTGTTGAGAACTCAAACGTCTCCCGTACAGATTCGCGTTATGGAAAAACAAAAGCCACCAATTGCCATTATCTCACCTGGACGCTGTTTCAGGAGGGACGCCCAGGATGCTACCCATTCCCACACCTTTCATCAGATTGAAGGGCTTGCTGTGGATAAGGGAATCACATTTGCCGATCTAAAAGGAATCCTTCATGTTTTTGGCCGACAGATGTTTGGAAAAGATACTCAAACACGATTTCGTCCCGACTTCTTTCCTTTCACTGAACCAAGCGCCGAGTTTGCTATCACTTGTTTTAAATGTCATGGGAAAGGCTGTCGGGTATGCAAAAAGAGTGGTTGGATAGAATTGGGTGGCTGTGGGTTAGTGGACCCTGCTGTCTTTGGCTTCGTCAACATCGACCCGGAGATTTACTCAGGTTATGCTTTTGGTGTAGGAATCGAACGATTGGCCATGGTGAAATATGGCATACCAGATATTCGCATGTTTTATGAAAACGATCTCCGTTTTCTTGAACAATTCTAAAGCTAGTTATCACTGCCAAATTAATTAAAAAACAGTAAATGGGAGGCAACAATGAGCCAGGTATTTAGCAAACATTCTGCCTTTGAGACAATGGAAGGGGAGGGAGCCAGGGTGAAACGTCTCTTTCCAACACAATCTTTAAGGAATTATGATCCTTTCGTTTTGCTGGACGAGTTTTTTGTAGATTCCTCGGCTGGATTCCCAACCCACCCTCACAGGGGGTTTGAAGCCATCACTTATATGCTACAGGGTTCTTTTCGGCATCAGGACAATATGGGGAATGACACAACCGTTACGGATGGGGGTGTCCAGCGATTTACAGCAGGCCGAGGGATGAGTCACTCAGAGATGCCTATGGCCGAAGGGGTCAATCATGGCTTTCAGCTTTGGATCAACCTGGCAAAGAGCCTAAAACAGATAGACCCGGATTATCAGCAGGTGGATGCCAGGGAAATCCCCATACGGGAGAGTGAAGGCTTGATTATTCGTACGGTGGTAGGAGAAGGGTCTCCTGTTCGTCTGAAGACAGCTATTCAATATCAGGATATCACGATGTCTCGAGGAAAAGAGCATATTATCCCCATAAAGCAGGGACACGTTGGGTTCATTTACCTGTTTGAAGGGCAGTTAGCCATTAACAATGAGAAGTGTCATCCCTCAGAAGCTTTATTCATGGATGGATCCACTGAAATCAAAGTGCATACAGAAGGTGATACAGCACGTTTTCTATTGCTATCCGGCCTCCCTCATCATGAACCTATCAAGCAATGGGGCCCCTACGTCGATTGACTAATGCTGTAGAAGTAGGTAGCAAACTGTTCTATACGAATTTACCTTGATATAAAACCAGTTAGGAGGTGTTAAAAAATAGATTCCCGTTTTTGAGATTCCCAAAATATAATTGACAGGATAAT
>CAJXGR010000023.1 GCA_913053665.1 uncultured Spirochaetia bacterium | reverse complement strand
TCTGCCCGATCCAAAGAGCTATGCAGGCACCATAGGGGTGAATACCACCTATCCGTACGGGTTCAACTATCCGTACGGATAGGTGGTGGAAAGGCAAACACATGGGTTCGCCCTAATAGCGATATGTTATTTTATGCTTCCAATTGATTATGATTAATGCGACAGTTTCTTAGTATTGTGTCCTGCATGGGCGGGATCACTCCTTAGACCCTTTCAGTTATGGCAGTCTGATTCACACGGACTTTAAACTGGCCTACAAGCTCTTCTAACTCGCCCACACGTCCCATATTTTCAGCACCAAACTGAGATACGCTTTCAGCCGATTGACTGAGCTCGTTGACACCACTGGCCACATCTTCCATACCGATCTGGGTTTCCATGGAAATCTTTGTGACCCGACTCATTGAGGTTGTAATATTCTCAACAGATTGATCCATCTCTTTGGACGAGCTTTTCACCCCATCCGTCAACTGGACGATAGAACTTAAGGATTTCAATATCTCATTGCTCCCAAGGGCTAATTCCTGCATGGCGTTTTTGATTTCCAGCATGCTTTGGGTCACATCTTTTACACCACTTACTATATCCACAAAGGATTTTCCCGTTTTGCCCGTGGATTCTTCAGATATTTGGATATAGTGAATCACTTCTTTTAGAGAATTGGATATTTCTTTTGAGTTTTTGGATGTGTCTTCAGCCAATTTTCTGATTTCATCAGCCACAACGGCAAAGCCTTTACCTGAATCCCCAGCGTGAGCGGCTTCTATGGCAGCATTCATAGCCAGAAGGTTGGTTTGTTCTGCAATGCCATTGATCACGCCAATCATATCGATCATGACTTTGGCTGAGTCAGCCACCTTTTTGATCATTTCCACACTGTCATTCATCTCATTTTCCCCCGCTGAAGCTGTTTTCTCTAATTCATTGACAACCTGTAGCTTTTCATCAGATATTTTTGCAATACTCTGTATGGAGGAGGACATCTCCTCAATGGCTGTAGAGGACTCACTGATAGCCGTGGATTGGGATGATATCTGTTGATTCACATGGGACACAAAGCTTTTGACATGATCCACATCCTGTGAAGACTGTTCTATTTCGCTGGCCAGATGGCGTGTTTTATCCTTTAGCTGATCCATATTGACGCGTATTTGTCCCAGAGAGCTGGCTGACCCTTCTGAAGTGATGGCTAAGTCCTCACTGATTCTTTTGGTGCCATTGGTGTTCTTTTTGATCTTCTGGATGAGATCATTCAGGTTTCCAACCATCAGTTTTAAGGCAGTATAAACGCTGTGATCATCTTCCTCAGAGATGTGAGTGTCAATATCAATATCCAGATTCCCGCTGGCGACCTGATAAACCATTTCCCGTATCGTTGCCGGCTCATCCCCCAGCTCTTTCAACACTCTACGGATCATGGCGATATTCATAGCCATAAAGATCACTAAAAAGAGAATGATGATGGCTATAGAAACAATGTATAGATAAGTTTGTCCACCCAGGGCCTTGACTTGTTCTTTGGTACGTCCATCTACCTGGTCTGTTGCATCATGGACTGGTTTCATGATAAGAAGCTTGTCATCATGATACTTTTTGTCAAACATAATCCGTCGTGCCATGTCAAGGTCTGGTTCTTTTTGGATCACATATTCCCCATTACCATTATCATAACGTCCTTTCACAGCGTTTATAGCAATGATTTCTGTTGTGACAAGAGCGTTGGCCTTGTCTTCCGCTTCCTTCAGTTTTGCAAGTTCCTTCTCAGTAAAGCCTGCCTCTTTCATGAGCTGTTTTAGTGGGATGCTACGACCGTCTGGACGGGGTTTTTTCCCGTTGCGTACATCCAGAAGATCCCAATACTTTTTCTCCCACGTGGGATCCGTCGTGACCACATAGCTTCTTGCGTATCTGGTCAGGTCATCCGAGCTTTGACGAAGTTCATCAGCCAGTAGATAGGATTTGTAGCGGGTGATTTGGGCCTTTTCCAGCTCATTTTCTGCTTGAAACAGTAAATAAGTGAACAAAATGAGGGCGATCAAAATCAAGATGGATAAACCATAAAGGGGTAAAAATACTTTTTTTAGCGACATTTTCTCTCCTGGATTTAGTAAACACAGGGAATTATAATTGCAATTGCCTCAAAATGCAAGAAAAAATAGTGAAGACATCGAATAATTCATATTATGATGAATCACGGATCTCACTCAGGATTTTATCAGCCCCCCTTTCAACAAGCGTATCAGCTAGCATTATACCAAAAGCTTCAGCAAAGTCATTGTATGGGAGAGTCAACTGGCCCACACGCTGCTCCTTTAGCATGGTCTGTCCATCCAAAGAAGCCACCATCACATCCATGTAAATGATCGCATCTGTAATCCCATTCATGTAGGCATAGCCGCCGATGGGAACCTGACAGCCTCCTTCCAAACACCTCATGAAAGATCTCTCTGCTGTTAGGCACACTTGAGTCACGTAATGATTGAAAGGTTTCAGGAGTCCATTTATGAAGTCATCCTCTACACGGCACTCCAAACCTATGGCACCTTGGCTCACTGCTGGGATGCAGACACCAGGATCAATGTACTCGCTGATTCGATCAGCCCAACCCATTCTATTCACTCCGGCGGCGGCTAATATAATGCCATCCAACCCCTCAGACTCCAGCTTCTTTAGGCGAGTGTTCAAGTTCCCTCTCAGATCCACAATCTCCAGTTCAGGATAATGGTGGAGTAGCTGGACCCTTCGTCTTAGGCTACTCGTCCCGATGCGGGCCGATTTAGGGAGGTCGTCCAGCTGACTGTAGCGCTTTGATATGAGTACATCCCGTGGATCCTCCCTCTCACCAACGGCTACAACATGAAGACCCTCGGGTAATGTGGTGAGGACATCTTTCATGCTGTGGACAGCCAGGTCACTCTCCCCACTGATAAGGGATTCCTCGATTTCCTTTACAAACAAACCTTTCTCACCCACCTGTGAGAGGGGGGAGTCGAGGATTTTATCCCCCGTGGTTTTAATAATATTGAGATGGACTTGAATATCCTCATATTCCTTTTCTATCCAGTCTTTAACGTAATTACTCTGGATGAGGGCCAGTTCAGAGCCTCGTGTTGCGATCGTTATATTTCTTTGAGTCATAGTAATTTCCATTGATTTACAGGATGGATCAACCGTGATAGATCCATTCTTTGAAGTTTAAAAGAATCCTCTATTTATGAATCTTTGACTGGATCGTTGTATGGCCCTTTTTTATCATACTGTTCAGCCAATCGAAATACTGTCTCTCGAAGTCATCCATGGTATCAATGGATATAATCTCTTTTTTCCGTTTGTCATCCACCTTTTTCCGTTCAGCCAACTGCTGACTCCATCCACTGCATGTGAAAGCAAAGATAAGTTTATCAAACTGCCATGCGTAAGCCAGTTCGGATAAAGTCCCAGCCCCTCCACCTATGGCCACAACAAGATCACCGGCGAGAACATTCACCAGATTCCTGGCATAGCCTATTCCAGTAGGGATCACAAAATCACTATACTCATTCGCATCCTCAAGGCCTGGATCAGGAAGGATCGACAAAACCAAGCCTCCAACGTCCTTTGCCCCTCTACTGGAGTGTTTCATGACCCCCTGTTTTCCCCCTGTGATCAATAACGCCCCACTTTCTCCTATGATTTTACCCGTCTCATAGGCTAATTTCTTATCGCCCGGACTCGCGAAATTATTACCAATCACAACCACCTGTATGATTCTTGACATAGTCCTTCCCAACATTAAGATATGAATTTGTATTGACAAGATTCCTTAAATGAAGTATACTTCATAATATAATACCACACAGATCAAATAATGTCCACTTTCCTTTTTTTTTATCATCGTGTTTTAAGGAGTCCATTATGGAAATCAAGAAACAACTATCTGTTTTCATGGAAAACAAGGCTGGAAATCTTGCCAAGTTCTCAGGCCTATTAGAAGAGTCCAACATCACTATTCTTGGCATCAGTGTGACAGACGCTGTGGATCATGCTGTCATCCGTCTTGTTGTTGATGATCCCAAGAAATGCACCCATGTCCTGGGGGATAACGGGATCGTTGTAATCGAAAGCGATGTTCTACAGGCAGAAGTAACCCGTCAGCCTGGAGAGCTTAAGCGAATCGCCCAAATCCTTTCTCAGGAATCCATTAACATTGACTATATTTATGGCAGCGAATGCCAGGGAAGCGGCAATTCAGCTTTAATCCTGAAGGTCTCAGACCCCAAAAAAGGTCTGGAGATGATGAAAAAGCATCTGACTAACTGAGTCTAACCCTAAGAACCTGGGAAAAGTAATTTATCTGTTTTTTTAATTGATATTTCTGATTAAATGGTTACTTTTCTTAGAGTATGATTTGCCAAGTTTCTTATTTATCATTAATTGATCCCTTCTAACGGCCAGGTTTATGATAATTATTTCAGTATATAATCAATACTATATGAACAACATTTACGGGTCATCACTTAGATAAATAGCCTAATTTTTTAACGTGATATATTAGAAATGAATAAACTTAAACGATCTAACAATAAAGTCCCAAAAAAGATAAGTAGCTATCAACGGCGTAAAAGGGAAATCCGTGATCTGGAACACACAAAAGCCAAGCTTAACAAGCTTTTGGATGTCTCCAGGAACATCATGTCCGAGATGCATCTTAGAGCATTGATTGAGAGTATCATGCAGAATGTCACCATCGTGATGAATGCCGATCGCAGCACTCTGTTTATCATTGATGAAAACAAGAATGAGTGCGTCTCCTACGTGGCTCAAGGAAGTGATGAGATACGTTTTCCCGTTGGAGTGGGGATCGCAGGCCATGTGGCCAAAACAGGGGAAACCATTAATATCCCTGAAGCCTACAAAGACCCTCGATTCAACTCGGCTTTTGACAAGAAAACAGGGTATAAGACGAATACCATCCTCACCATGCCCCTTAAAAACAACGCTGACAAGATTGTTGGGGTCACCCAGGTGCTGAATAATCTGGAAGGGACGCCTTTTACCAAGCAGGACGAGATGTTACTGGGTGCCTTTTCCTCACTAGCCGCCATTGCCCTGGAAAATGCCAAGCTTTATGAGGAGGTCTTAGCCGAAAAGAATCTTAACGAAACCATATTAGAAAACATTCACAACGGTGTCTTGACCTTTAATCTTGATGGGAAGGTCATCACAGTAAACCAGTCTGCTTCCAACATCCTTGGGATCCCCTCTAACGAATTGATGGATAGAGATTACAAGGTTATTTTCCGTGATAAAAATCAAGGCATTATGGAAGCCATCCAAAGGGCACAGGTTTCCAGTCACATGATCCAGCTCTTTGATATTGACTACATCGATCAAAAGGGAAAAACAAGCCACATTAATCTGAATGTCAAGCATCCCACAAAGACCAAGAACGTTAGCATTGGGCAACTCCTTGTGATAGAGGACATCACCAGCGAAAAGCGTATGAAAAGCACATTGACCCAATATGTTAGTAAAGAAGTGGCTGAACAGATCCTTAATAATGAGGTGAGTCTTCAGGGTAAGCGGCAGAAAGCGACCGTCTTGTTTTCCGATATACGCAATTTTACCACTCTATCCGAACGATCCCAGCCGGAGGAAGTGGTGGAACTCTTGAATGAGTACTTTGACATTATGATTGACGTTATTTTCAAGCACGAAGGTACGCTGGATAAGTTTATTGGGGATGCTATCATGGCGATCTTTGGAGCACCCATTACTCATGAGGACGATCCCAGACGAGCTCTTCAGACAGGGATTGAGATGATCCAGAACCTCAAACTCTTCAATGATCGGCGTAAAAACAGGGGTTTATCCACCATAGATATTGGTATAGGCATCAATTCAGGGGATGTCTTAGCCGGTAACATTGGCTCAGAAAAACGCATGGAGTATACAGTTATTGGGGATACGGTGAATCTGGCCAGCCGCCTGGAAGGCTTAACCAAACAGTTTCCCCACAAGATCCTCATTTCCGAGTCGATCTATGAAGAAGTCAAAGATCAATTTGATTTAGAGTATCTGGATGTAGTTCATGTGAAGGGAAAGAACATACCGGTAAAGATTTACGGCGTTAAGGACTCCCACTACCCTGATTTTAATGGGGTTCCAGATGATTCAAGTACTGCTCAGACTGTGTGACCTCCTATTATTTGGAATCCTTTTCCTCACCTCATCCAGACGTTTTGACTTGCCCAGGATTGATTCAACCTACAACGGTTTGTATTCTATAGCAATTTTAATATATAGGGAGAAGGGAAAAAACTGAATGGAACCAATCATTTACTATATGGCAGGGGTGATAACCGGTGTAGTCCTTGTTTTTATCATTAATATGATCAACAAAAGGAATCTGGAAAAGACTTTTGGCCATCTATCCAAAGAAGCTTTATCCCATAATACGGATGAGTTTTTAAAGCTTGCCAATGATAAACTCATGGGACAAACCCAAATGGGTGAAAAAAACCTTGAAGGCAAGAAAAAACTCATTGATCAAACCCTTGAAGTGATGAATGACAGCCTGAAAGAAGTCCATAAAGTTGTGACAGACTTTGAGAAGGATAGGGAAAAAAAGTTTGGCGAAATCACCAATGAGTTAAAACGGACTACTGAACAGACTCATCGACTCCAGGAGACAACCAGCCACTTATCTTCTGTCTTGTCGGATAAAAAGGCGAGAGGTCAATGGGGCGAACGGATGGCGGAAGATGTCTTAAAGCTTTCCGGATTTATTGAGGGGATTAATTATCAAAAACAAATGACTCAAGAAAGCGGTCAGAGACCTGATTTTACTTTCTTTTTACCTCAAGAGAAAATAATCAACATGGATGTCAAGTTCCCTTTTAATAATTACTTAAAGTATAGCGAAACAGAAAGCGAAGCTGATAGAAATCAATATAAAAAGCAATTCTTGAGGGATGTCAAAGATCGGATCAAGGAAGTCATCACCAGAGATTACATCAATCCGAAAGAAAATACAGTTGATTTTGTTATCTTATTTATACCCAATGAACAGGTTTACTCCTTTATCCATGAACATGATCGAGATATTTTAGATGATGCTTTAAAAAAGAAGGTGATATTTTGCTCACCCCTGACCCTTTATGCGATTCTTGTGGTGATCAGACAGGCGATGGATAATTTCCACCTTGAAAATACCGCCTCAGAGATACTGAATTGTCTGACGGCCTTTGAAAAGCAGTGGGGAGAGTTCATTGCGTCTTTTGATAAACTTGGGAAAAAGCTGGAGGACGCTCAAAGTGAGTTTCACACGTTGACGTCCACACGGAAGAATAAATTAGAAGTTCAGCTCAGACAAGTAGAGGATTTAAGGAAGCAAAGAGGAATAGAATAAATTAGATTTTTGGTAGTGATAATAAAGTTAGTGATAGCCCAAAAGGCTTTTAAATTGTCATCCTGGGCTTGCCGAAGGGTTGTTCGCTTAAAAAATAATCGACATATGGTTCGACAGGCTCACCATGACATCTTGGTGAACAGATTTTCCACCCCTAACTATTTTGGCACCACCAAATATTTGAGGTTGACAATTAGCCGATAAGTGTTATACTAGTGAGTATAGAATTGACTTTACTAGTAAAAATTGCTTTCTTTTATGGGCCAATCTAAAGAATTAATAGTTTTGGCTCTACGTAAAACAGGTATCGATAAAGTGGTAGAACTCAGATCCAGGCTTAAACCAAGAATGACCCTAGACTTCACCCCCTTGGTGGATATCATATTCATTCTCCTCATATTCTTCATCCTTTCCTACAACCAGGCGAAAACTCGTGGGTACCGCGTGGAACTGGCAGGAGGTCAACAAGGCAACGTAGTTATCGACCCAAAGTCTGATCCTATCATCATAAGCGTTGATAGAGACAGTATCCTTATGAAAGATCGAACTCGAAAAGTACGTATCCAAATGAAGGAAATTGATCAACTCAATCAGGTCTTAAAAACATGGGTGAAAGAGTGGCAGGAAAAACATAAATCCCTCGACAGGGATGAGCCAGGGAAAAATAAAACCCCTGAAGTTATCGTCAATGCTGAAGAAGATCTTGAACTGTGGGTGATATTAAAACTTTTTGACCAGATTAAGTTGGCCAATATACAAAAAACTCCTTATCTCCATTCTAAAAAGCGATCTGCACGAAGGAAAGGGCAGTAGGTCATATTATGAAGTTTAAACCATCACATATTGCCACGTTCTCAGCCTTGTTCATTCTTATATTTATTGTTCTAGTCCTCGTCTTGGGGTCTCTCCGCAATACTTTTTCCAGCCTGGAAAAGCAGGTCATCAGTGTTTTGGAGGCAAAACTCAAAACAAAAGTAGAAATTGGCAAGGTCGAAGGAGATTTTGTCAACAAGCTTATTCTTAACGATGTTGTCCTGTACGATCAATTCAGAACAGATCTGGTCCTGGTAAAGGTTCAGGCAGTTATTATAGAGTTCAACATGGTGGATACCCTCCTCGAAAAGGATATACCTTTAAGGAACATAAAGAAAATAACGGTTCAAGACTTTGACCTTTATATGGATGAAAACTTTGGACAGCTTGAAGGAGTCAAGATAATCGCTGGTATCGATGATGGTGTGGATGATGGAGCAAAGAACCTGATTGTTGATATTAAGGAGGGTCGTATCCATTCACGGTTTCAAGCCGCCAAATATGGGGAGTTTCAGGCGGATCACATTCGAGCCAGATTTCAGATTATCCCCAATGGTCTATCCTTTGAAGGGTTCGGCTATCTAGAGGGGGATGACAAGATTTATCAGGGGACTCAAACGCCCTTTCATATTTACGGGGATAATAGCATTAGTAAAGGCTCTATGAGAGGGACTTTAGACCTTAAAAGCATCAATTATCTCAATTATAAGTTTAAAAGTATAGCCTTCGATTATGAGATCACATCAGAGAAGATAAAGTTCCATGTGGAGCCAAGTCAGTATGAGCCTTTTATCCGTGCCTTACCAGGTGCCTATGTTGAGAGCTATCAATCAGATAACAAGTACAAATACTTAATCGACCTATCTTTTGAGTACCTCATCGATGAAGAGGATATATATCTTGAAATCCCTGTGACTGAAAAGAGCGAGGCGGTGAAGGCCATTGTCAAGGATTATCTGAGTCATTCGGATTTCTCAAGTTATCTCTCTCGTATCAATAAGAACTTTGACTGGCAGCCCTATGGGAAAGCATTGTTCCGATTCAATCGGGGCGACCTGACAGACTTTGATTTACATATTAATAGGGTGGATAACGTGATCCAGTCTAAAGATCGCTTATCCTTTCGATTGAGTATGTCTGAATCGGCGGATAACCCCGGGCTTCGTAAAATTGCTATAGAGAAAATCCATTATGACAGCCCTGAAGGGGGATCCATCAAGGGAGCGATGAGCTTCAGCTTGAACCAGGACTTCAAAAGCCTTGACCTGGAGATTGACAAGCTCAATATACCGGCCTTTTTTCCAGATCAGCCTAAGGATTCATGGACTTTTACCCGTAAAAAAAGGGACTCACCCATCAACATAAAGAAGAAGGATCCTGAAGAAAGCCTGCTAGAGAAAGTAGATCTAAACTATGATACCATCACCACCCGCCTCACTATCCATAAGCTTAAAAATGCCTATGAGTTCTCTTTGCAGAACAATAAATTAGCCTCCAAGTCTATCCCAAACGCTGATGGGAAAGTATGGACAAGGGGGGGGCGGATTGGCTTTGAACTCAAGGGAGAAGAAAAGGTAGAATATCGCGTGACAGCCAGCATCGACCCTCTTAAACCTGATGAGGTCGATTTCGATCTTAAGCTGGGACGTCTAAATTATCCCCTTCTGAAGGAAGTTTTGGCCCTCAAACCCGATTTAGGGGAGATTACCTTTAAAGGGGATCTTAAGGGGAAGGTCAATCTCAAGGATCTTAAAAAATCTACGGCTAGAGGGCAATTCAAGGTTGTCTCTATGGGCAGTTCTGCTAGGAGAACAGGTTCATCCTCACCCGGAGCTTCCATCGATCCTGATATCAAAAACTTGGCCAGCCTGAACGTTCAATATAAAAACTCAACTCTCTACTTCGACGACTCCCATCTCTATGAGAAAGATATAAAGTTTAAGGGGCTGATCAGCTTTGTGAATGGGACAATATATCCAGAGTTTACCCTAAAATACTTAGGGATACCTATTTACATAGACGGGGCTGTCAGCGAGGAGAATGGACGCTATCACACTAAGGTTAATCTTGTTTATGATGATTTTAACCGCCAATGGACTGCCTTCGACGGCTATCTAAGCCTTAAAGATCATAAGATCCACTTTGAGGACTCCCTTTTACGCCATCACCAAAAGCCTTATCATGTTAGAGGCACCATTGGCTGGAAGGATAATCAACTTTCAACCGATCTAGCCTTGATCCCAAAGACTTTCGATGCTCCGCCCAACAGTCAGGATAACCTGTACTTAAAAGGGGCCATAGGCTTTTCCAAACATCAAAAGCGAAGGACAATCTCTCCCCAAATTACTTTCACACATCATAACACCCCCTATACCCTGAAGGGGCAAGTTGTATTAGAGAAGGATAAAATATTACCACAACTCACTTTAGCCTGGACCCCATCTTCAGGAAAACAGAAGAAGTTTGCGATAAACGGTTCGGTGGACAATAGAAAAAATGGTATAGATGCCGACCTGGACCTAAGTTATAACAAGTCTAACTTCAACCTGACGGCTTCCATACGTCAAAAGAAAAAAGGTGTTCATCTTGGCCTCCTTCTGAATGGCTTGGGAATCCCCATGGGACTGGAAGGCCTTATCTTCTCTGACCCTAAGGGAGGAGTACGCACACAAATGGCTCTCAGTATGGGAGAACGTTTGCTAGAGATCGATGGACACTTCTCCAAAAAAGGAAATACCATTTACTCGAACGTCTTTTTCAGGAGCGACGAACACAGGGCTCACCTCAACGGATATGTGGCCTATAAAGATAAGTACTACTTCCCCTATTACAAATTGACTTACTCATCCCCCGCTACCGACTATAAATCGATGGCTTTCATTCTGGAAGGCCAGATCACAGAATACGATCGCTATTTTGATATTGACACAGTCATTAATAAGCGTCTTAATATCACAGGGCAATATAAGAAGTATTCTCTTTTGTCTCTCAAAGTCTTTTTTGACGACTTCATCGTCTCCACACCTGATCAGAAGACAAGCTTCACATTATTTAACAAGTATAATCAAGAGGGAATCGTTATTAAGGTCTCTGGAAAAGGCATTCAAAGCAAGGGAGAAATTGGGGTGAAAAGCTTTTCTTTTCTACCGAATAGCAATATTGAGGTAGAAACCCGATTTTCCCATCATATACCCTTTGATAAGTCTTTTGGGAAGCAACTTAAGAAGATTGTCTTCCACTCTATGATCATCAGGAAAAATAAAAAGCCGATTCTCGTAAGTAGTGGAGGATTATCCGTTATCGACAATGTGTGGTCCCTAAAGCTGAGTGACAAAAAAGGACAGACAAGTCTAGCCGTCGAATACGATGCAAAAAAGGAAAGGATCGACTCACGTCTTCGTTTCAACAAGTTTAGTTTAAATAACTTCAGTCCTTCATTGAGAGGAGAACTTTCAGGAGAATTGTTTCTGAGAGGGCCTGCCAACAACCCGGATATCTTATCCAGTGGTCTCATCATAGAAAAGGGCCGTTTGGATGATCAACCCTTCAGCGGCAATTTTAGCTTGACAAAAAAAGATAAAGTCATATCCATACCGACAGCCTTTTTCTCCTTGAATAACATGGCTTTACAGCTCAAAAACATGAAATATACACTCCCTCAAATACCCACTACGATGAGTGAATATTTTACAGAACTCAAGGCCAATGGGGTGATCACCATTGAAAACCTGGTGTTCTGGTACAACAAGGCTAAATTCGATCTTAGGGATGTTAAATATAAGGTGGGAAAGGAAACGATCCATTTTGTCAGATTGAATACACTCAAGCCATCCATTATCTTGAATCCAGATAAGTCCATCCAGATAAAATCACAGCCTCAAAGGGCTTATCAACAGACTTTCTCGCCCACGATCTTTTTTACAAACCCGGACAGCGAATTCACCTTCCGGAAAGGGAATATCAAAGTGGGTCATAGACATTTTTTTGAAGTGGATCGTTTTAAATATCTATCAGGACTTAATTGGCATATAGACTTTGATGTAAAGGCCAAGTCCATCTTTTTGGGGAATCAATATTTAGCGGAGTTTTCCATATTTGGTGGTCGGAAGGGCAAGAAAGCTGAGATCAATTTGATTGGCAGGCGTATCACCAGCAATTATAAGAAGTATAAAGACATAGAGCTTGTTATGGAGGCTCAGGACAATCATTGGACCCTTTGGCCCAATCGACTCAATTTAAAGGGATCCCTCCTTTGGGTCGACGATTTTCTCTCCTATCATTTCGACTATTCCGGGAAAACCACCTCTTTGGTCACGAAAGGAGAAGTCTATTTTAAAGACAAGACTATTGACTTGACCCTATCAATGAAAGATGACAATCTAGCCCTTTCTCAGGTGGCTCCCATAGTCTTTAAGGAGGCCGAGGGTCAATTAAAGTCCAATATCCGCCTCTTTGGTGACTGGAATAATCCCAGGCTGGAAGGTTCATTCAGGCTGAACAACGGCTCGGTACTCCTTTTGGACCATGTGGAGCCCATCGATGAGATTGATATTCAGGTGACAATGAATCGAGACAAGGTTTATGAAAAGGATAAATTCCAATTTAGTCATCATGTCAAGGTTTCAGCCAATTATAATGATGGGAAGGGGGTTTTTGAGGGATACTTCAATTTCAACAGATGGTCGATCACTGAGTTTGACAGCAGCTTAACGACTCCCAAGAAGATGAAGATAACGAATAAAAATAACATCTTTGAGTATGATGGCTATGTGCGCACCAACTTAAGATTTCGTGGTACAGCAAAAGAAAAAGTCCTCTCTGGGCAGATCTATCTAAGTGATGGAAGGGTGACTTATGTGGGCAAAAAGACGATACAAAGGAAGGAAAAAACCTTTTTCACGACTATTAAGCTAGATACCGTGGACATCATTGTTGAGGGAGATGTCAAAGCAAATGTAGGACAGGGAAGGTTATCACTTGGTGAAGTCATCCTCAAGCCCTATAACCCGAAAACAAAAAAGGGGACGAAATTAGTCATAAAAAAGAAAGGCTCTGGTCAGGAGGAGGACTCTGTTAAGCTGACAGGACAGATTGAGTCCAAGAAGGGTGAGTTTGATTATCTAGGCCACACTTTTAGAATTATAAAGGCAGAAATTGCTTTCAGTGAAGGTGAAGAGCCCAAAATTAAAGTGAAAGCTCGAGCTAATGATGTTCGTGATCAGAACAACCGACCCGTTACAGTCTTCCTGAAGGTCAATGAAACCCTAGCCAATCTATTCAGGCAGGGTAGTACAGTCGCTCCAGGTCAGGAGAATGTATTATTGGCCAGTCTATCCTCCAGTCCCTCTAAATCTCCTCAGGAAATCGCCTTACTCCTTGGAGTTAAAGATGGTAGCGAAGAGAGAGATCTATCTGGACGGTCACGAAGTCGAACTGCGGCAGGCAAAACAGCTAATGTGGCTCTCAACCTGGCTTTAATCAAACCTATTGAACGAAAGCTTAAGGAAACCTTTGGTATTGATACCTTTAACATCAAACAGCAGTTTCTCCAAAACACAATATTCAGAGAGTCCCCTTCCCAGCAGACCACTGGCCCAAATCCCACCACTCAAGGGTCTGAGATCAACTTCTTAAGGAACACAGAAATCACTTTAGGAAAGTACATCACCAATGATATCTTCCTGAATGTTGGTCTCCTCTTGCAACAGGATACAAGTCCTGCTCGCGAGAATGACACTAAAAAGGTATGGAAAGCAGGTGTCAACCTGGATGTTCTTCCTTTCATTGGAGTGGAGTCTGAACGAGTTAAAATCCAGCTGGGTGTGGAGGGTCTTCTTAAGCCGGACGAAACCATTCCTGGCAATCGTAGAGAGGGGATTATCAGGATAGAGATTAATATTGAGTTTTAATGAACGCCTAATGAACCTTGAACTCAAGAGATTCTTATCGGATCTCTTCCCGTTGACCTTCTGAAGCTTTTCGCCTGAGTCGGGGCAATAAAAGGGTGACCAGGAGGGCGATCAGCAAGCTAACTGTGATAGTAATCAGCATTTTATATTGATTGATAAAGCCTGACTTGATGGGTGGGGGCTTGAAACCTTTGTAATATTGTCTTTGATATTTCTTTCCAAGCTCATTAATCCAATTATTGTGATAGAGTTTGATGATCACGTCTCCTCTTTTTTTTAAGGGGATGCGACGGGCCTCTCTTTCTATATCTTGGGGGTTCATATCCTTAAGGCCTTTGTTTTTCTCCTCCAGGAGAGTTATCTTCTCCATTATCCTGTGATTTTCTTCTTCCAGCCGAGTAATCACTTGGATCTTACTTTTATGGGAGTAAAAACCATTCTCCCCAAAGATGAAAAAGTATAACGTGGAAAAGATAAAGAGAATGA
Organism: uncultured Spirochaetia bacterium; assembly: GCA_913053665.1. Taxonomy (GTDB): domain Bacteria; phylum Spirochaetota; class UBA6919; order UBA6919; family UBA6919; genus CAJXGR01. The sequence goes on along the minus strand of CAJXGR010000023.1, from coordinate 2,621 downwards.
TCAAGAGAGGATAGATAGTCTGACCTTTCGACGAACCCCATGGGCTCTTGTCTTTCTTCCGATTGTACCTCAGTTTCATGGATGACAGCCTCAATTTCTAGTGTTTATCGACAAAGTCATCAAAAGACTGATAAGTTTCTTTTACATTAAATGGATAGTTTAGACAGGGCTTATGAAGAGGATAATATGGACTTAAGGGTAGTTTTTGTTTATTATTATCTTGTGGTTTTGAGAGATTTTGCAGAATTATATTGTTTTAACTAGGTAAACGTCTAAAAGGTCTATGAAAAGATGCTTTATTTCATGGTCTTAACACGACATATATATGGAAACATTACAAGCCCTCAAAAAATACTTTGGTTATGATCAGTTCCTCTCCCTCCAGGAAGAAATCATCCAGCATGTTCTCAGTAAGCAGGATAGCCTGGTCCTGATGCCCACGGGAGGAGGAAAATCCCTGTGCTACCAACTCCCAGCCCTCCTTTTTGATGATCTAACAATAGTTATATCCCCTTTGATCTCTCTGATGAAGGATCAAGTGGATGCTCTAAAAGAAAATGGTATCCCTGCCGAGTTCATCAACAGCACTCTTTCCTACCATGAAATCGATCACATACAGGATCTCACACGTCAAGGAGAGATCAAAATACTCTATCTGGCTCCTGAACGTCTGGCGATCCCTGCTTTCCGCCATTTCTTGTCTGAACTAAAGATCAACCTCATTGCCATCGATGAGGCCCACTGTATCTCGGAATGGGGTCATGACTTCCGGCCTGACTATCGTAATCTGAAAACCCTGGCAGATGATTACCCTGATACTCCAATCATAGCTCTCACAGCTACGGCTACCAGAGATGTCCAAGAGGATATTGCTATCCAACTGAATCTCAGGGATTCCAAAACCTTCACGGCCAGTTTCAATCGGCCCAATCTCAGTTATATCATCCACCCTAAAACAGGTCAATTTGCCGATTTCCAGGCGCTGATCGCCCTTTTAGAAAAATATAAGGATGAGTCCACTATCATCTACTGTTTCTCACGGAAAGATACGGAAAGCATAGCGGATCAACTGCGGGATAATGGCTTTCAGGCACTTCCCTACCATGCCGGATTGGATGATGGGACTCGAAAAGCCACTCAGGAAAGCTTTATTAGAGACAAGGTGTCCATAATAACGGCTACGATTGCCTTTGGGATGGGGATTGATAAATCAAACGTCCGTTTGATCGTTCATTACAGCCTGCCCAAGAGTCTTGAGAATTACTATCAGGAGACGGGGAGGGCCGGTCGGGATGGACTGCCTAGCGAATGCGTTCTTTTTTATTCCTATGGGGATAAAATGAAACAGGACTTTTTCATTGACCAGAAGGAGGATCCCGACGACAAAAAGAAGGCCAGAAGAAAGCTATCCGAAATCTTAAGGCTTTGTGAGATAACTAGCTGCCGACGTAGATTCATTTTAAACTACTTTGGGGAGGACTGGGACAAGGAAGATTGCGGAGGGTGTGATGTCTGTTTAGCTAAGTCTATGCCAGTGGAGACTTTTGATGCCACAGAGATCACTCAAAAGGTCCTGTCCGCTGTGATCCGTACGGGGGAAGGATTTGGGGCTCAACATATCTGTGATGTCCTTAGAGGATCAAAGAATCAGAAGGTCAAGGACTGGAAACATGACGCTCTTTCAGTCTATGGGATCGTCAAAGACTTTGCCGTTGACGAATTGAAGCAGATCATCCGACAGTTGATTGCAGAGGACCTCTTGATCAGGACAGAGGCTGAACGACCCACTTTAAGAATGGGTGACAAGGGTTTTAAGTTTCTTAAACAGCGTGAGACTATTAATCTGCCTATTTTGAAGCAGCCTGCCAGGCTAAGGGAAAATCGGGACACAGCTTACGATCAAGTTCTCTTTGATAGGCTGAGAGTTTGCCGAAAGAAAATTGCTGAAAGTAAGGATCTTCCACCTTTTGTCATTTTCCATGATACGGCCTTAAGGGATATGGCTGTTTTCAAACCACAAAGCCTTGAAAGTTTTGCTCAGATCAAAGGAGTGGGAGAGTCCAAGCTTAATGAATTTGCTGAGCCGTTTATCACAGTGATTAAAAACTATGTGGCTGATAAATTACGCTTTCAGGTCAATCGTTCCGGCTCCACTTTGCAGGAGACAAAACACTTGTTGGAACAGAAGTTAAGCCTGGAAGACATGGCTCAAAGCCGTGGGGTCACGATTGCTACAATTGTTAATCACATAGAAAAGCTACAATTAGCGGGTGAGCCAATCGATATTGAATATTTGGCCCCTAACGATGAGGGTTTTATAAAAATCAAGAAAGCTTTTGACGAGTTGGGGTGTGAAAAGCTGAAACCCGTCTATGAAAGGCTCAATGAAGAGTTCCCCTACGAGCAGATCCGATTGGCACGTCTTTTTCACACGACTAAGTGAGAGGGTAATACTCAATGCTGTTTTTAAGGGTCATCCTTAGAGTCTTTGTAAATTGAATTAGATGAGACCTATCGATACGGGTCGTTTGCTTATAGCTTCTATCGAAAAGTAGGATCATTTATTGGTAGTGATAAACCAGTTACTGACGGATTTATCCAACTACCTGTAGAGACGCGAT
>CAJXGR010000022.1 GCA_913053665.1 uncultured Spirochaetia bacterium | reverse complement strand
GTTTTTCGGTAAAAAGGAGACCGGTATATTTTTGTCTTCTCCTGCCCGGTATGTGGCATCGCTTTGGTTTGGCATTTTGTGCAGTAACATTGCTTCTGCCTCTTACCATCTGAAGGATTGGAACTCCTGTCAACGATACTATCTGGATGCCCTACAGGCTTTTAATAAATTGGATAACATTCATAAGCTGGCTGAAGTCAGTTATAATCTAGGAATTGTTTATTATTACCATAAAGAAAAGGAGAGAGCCCTGAAGAACTTTAACAAAAGCCTGTCCTGGTACCAGACTATAAAGAATAAATATGGCATCTCCATTTGTGAGAAACGTTTGGGGGATATTTATTATGACAATGATGATATGAATGATGCCCTCGCCTACTATTCCAAATGCTTAAAGAATCTGGAGAGTGTGGATCTTGAGAATTACTATGATGTTCATCTCAAACTGAAAGAAATACAAAAGACTATGGGCCAGGACTCCTTCAAGTCTTGATTAATTCTACTTTTATAATTGAATCAGGTATGATTGGTTTATCATGACTAAAAACCAATTCTATAAACTATTGGGAGAATTCATTTATTTTGGAGATGAATATGAATAAAACAACGACTCTTGAGGAGATTAAACAAACTATTTTTAAGCTACCAAAGGACGAATTGATCAAACTGGACAATGAAATTCACGGTTATCTGGAAAGCTTAATGATGATGAAAGTCTCTGAAACAGCATTTTCAGAGTGGCTTGATCCTGAAGAAGATATTTATCATTCATAACTCTATCGTAAAGAAGAAGATAGGTCACTTATCCGGAGCTGTTTTTAAAGATATTCAGGAAAAACTTCGCAAGACATTAAACCTTTAAGTATAAGGAAATACGCCTAGGTGATCCAGATAATGTTCTGTAAGTGAAAATAGTGGCCTCCATTTATTGTGATAAAAAAAAGTTAGCAAATAATATCGAGAACTGGCTGATCCTTCCAATGATTTGATACTTCCCAATATACATTTCAGAAAAAAAACCAAGATAATCGTGAAAAACAATTGATTTTTGGGGAAAACGGATTAATTTAGTAGCAAACGATAAAAGGAGAAAGAAAATGAATAGAAGACGATTATCCATTCTATTTGTCGCTATATTAATGGCTTTTGGTACTTTAACTTGTGCTAGCCGTGGCGGTGGAGGAGGGATCAAGGAAAACTTGAGTGACACAGAGATGCAGGTGGACGCTGAATGGTCGGCTAAAGACCTGCGACGAGTGTCCAGACGGATGACAAGGTCGATCAAGTCCAGCCGGTTTGTGAGAAGCCGAAAGTATCGAAGGGCGAAACCCAGATGGATTCTAGCCCGAGATATGGCCAATGACACGGATGAGCATATCAACACCCGTGTGATCATGGAAAAAATCAGAACTCAACTCTTTAGATCCAGACGGATCCCCTTTCGATTCATTGATGATCAAGCTCTGGATACAGTTCTAAAGCAACAATCACTTCAACAAAGTGCTTTATTTGATAGTTCCAAGGTCGCCAAAATTGGACGTCTGGTGGGAGCGAAGTTGATTTTACGGGGAAGAATATCAAATATTAGAAAACGATCAGGTGGTGCCAATATTGTGTTTTACAATATCACTTTACAGGTGGTGGATATCGAAACCAGTGAAATCGTTTGGACCGATGAAGATGAGATTTCAAGGCGTGTGGGTAAGAGTCGATTTCGCTAAACTCTGTTTTTTGGGAAAAAATGAACTAATCCATATGAATTATTCATTATATGGGTTATGTTAGAGTTGAAGAAACTTGGATTTAACATTATTCTTTACGTATCGAGGATTAAGGTATGAAAAAAATATTAGGGTGGGTGATGATAAGTGTTCTCCTTCCCATGCTCGCCTACAGTGGGAGTGAGAAGGTCAATGAAAGCTATGAATATGGGAAGCCCGGTTGGGAACCTGATTGGGTAAACAATGTCCCAACATCCTCAAAAGGATACTACTTTGTGGGAACCGGGAATGGGAGATCAAAGGCTAATGCAAAAAAGATAGCTAAACAAGATGCTCTCGGCCAGGTGATCCTTATGGTTAATGCGTCTATATCGTCCGATAGTACATTCTCATCACAGTATGAGGAGAGTTCCGAAGCGGAAGCTGATTCAGCCTTTGCGGGGGGCTACAGAAAGATTAAGGTTCGCGGTCGAAGTGCCATTAAGCGATTCAAGATTGTGAAGACACGCTTTGAAAAAGGAGCGAACAATACCTTTGACTGCTACCTTCTAGCCATCATTCCTAAAAAGGCCGTCAACAAATCCATGAAGGACATGGAGAATCTCAGGGCTACAATGGCGAAAACCCCTACTGTTGTGGTGGCTGTTACCATTAATCCCTACAGTAAAGAAACTTATCAGAATGAGCAACTCCAGGACTATCTGGAGCAATTCTATAAAGATCAAGGCTACAACATCATCTCAGCCGATGTGGATGTGGGGAAGCTTAAAGGAAAGTCTCCCAGAAGGCATATTTCCAAAATCAAAAAGATGCTGGGAAAGAAGGCTAAAAATCTTATCTATGTGTCCATCACCCCGAAAAGGGTGAGACGAGAAACCACAGGTTCCTTCTCCTATTATGTTGTGGAAGGCAATCTCTCCCTTAGAGAAATTTCGCTTAAAGGGAAAAAGGTTAATTCTGTCCAGAATTTTAGTAATAAAGGAATCAGTAAATATAGTCTGGCCAAGGCTTTTTCAGAATTGGAAAAGAATCTTATAGCTGATTTATTGGGTGGAGGCGAAGAAGAGGAAGGCGGCTATTTAGATTATTAATTAGAAAAGACCTGGTCTTTATCCGATAAGAGATTCTCTTTAAGGAAAAGCATACTGGGTCATTAAATTAAGTAAACATTGTTTTAAAGGAGATTCATGATGAAGAAAAGAATTTGGGCACTCATGGCAGTGCTTGTTTTATTGACCTACGCATTGGTAGAGTGTGGTGGTGGTGGCGGTAATCAAGCTAGGCCCACAACAACAACATCCAGACCAACAACACCTCTTGTCCGATACGCTGTTGGGATGTACGTTCCTGTGGGACAAGTAAGAAATCCTCCTTCCTGGATTAATTTGGATGGTGGCATCACTAGTTATGACGGGATTAAATTCACCTGGATAAAGGGTGTGGGGCTTTCAAAATCTCAAAAGATTGCTAAACGTTCAGCTCGAGCCGATGCTCAAGGTAATTTATCTGAAGCCATCAGTGTGATCGTTGCCAGACAATTTGCTCAAGCTTGGGAAGCTCTTGGAGTGGGGGATGATGAGCAGATTGAACAGGTTAAACAGGGTCTCACTGCCACTAAAAGTCGAGTGACGGTTAGAGGATTTCGTATCCTTCGGAGCCATAGAGAGCAAGTCGCTTCTATCATCGATCTAAGGCCTAATGGGCAACCCGGTCGACTCGGCAAAGTAAAATGGCGCTATTATGTGATGATGGGTTTACCCTATCAACGTTATAAGCGTATGAGAGACAATGTAGTGAAAAGAGTGATCCGAAGGGCTCCCAATAATCGACAAAAACAGCTTATTCGTAAAGCTGAGAACCAATTAAAGAAACTAGACGGTGACCCAAAAGAACTAGAAGTGCCTGCCGCTAAAAAGTAACTACAGTGGCTTAATAGATGGGAAAAGAGGTTTAGGCCTCTTTTCTCTTTTCTATATTGTCATGATTGCTATGGAAACTCAAGATGCTAAATAAAGTTATTTTAATAATAATGATACTTCTTTTTACAGGCCTCCTTTCCGCTGGAAGATCCTCTGTAAAGTACCTTTACGTCACCAACACCATCGCTCGTGTTCATAAAAAACCCACCTGTTATTCACCTGTTGTTGGCTTACTCAAGTTTGCCGCCCCCGTCCAGGTCTTAAAGTCTGATAAGTACTGGGTATACGTCCTCACTCCTAAAAAAAACAAAGGCTACATCAGTAAAGTCTCTCTTATAGACGGTCGTACTATGAAGCGTCAGGCAACAGATGAGGATGGAGATGAGTTCAGGGAAGGACTGAAGGGCTTTAGCGAAGACGATGAAATCACTGCGGGGGCCAAGGGCTTTAGTGAGGAGGATGAAATCACTGCAGGGACCAAGGGTTTTAGCGAAGAGGATGAAGTCACTGCAGGAACCAAGGGTTTTAGTAAGTTAGAAGCTCATCAGAAGCAACTCCATAGAAATTATCGATACGATCTGGTGGACATCTACGAAAAGAAAGGTGCCGTTCTCAATCCTCACACAAGGTTTAAGGATTTCAGGAAAAGTGGTGAACTTGGCGAATACAAATAGCTGATTCTGTCATGGTGTGGCAATCGGTTATTTTTTTATACAGAGGTAACTAATGAAATCCTTAAAATTGATCAAGAGTCTAATCATCCTGTTCTGTTTGTTGTTTCTTAGCCAAAGTCAAGGACGTAGTATCGATATAGACACGGATATTACAGACTTTGGAAGTGGGAATATAAGCATCAAAGAGATGCGGCGAAACATGAGACGACGGATGTCTGGGATGAGACGGAATTTCCGTAGGCAATACAGGGGTCATTTCACTCCCAGAGAGGAGTACTACATAGGCCGAACCATATCTGCCTGGCTCCTCTCTAAATATGAAGCCTATCAGGACGGAGAACGGGGTGAGAGTGATTTAGAGATTTATATCAACAGCATCGGCCGGACCCTCGCAATGGCCTCCAATCGCCCTGAGACCTTTAAAGGATACCGATTTATAATATTAGACTCTGAGTCCATCAATGCTTACGCTGTACCCGGTGGGATGATCTTTATCACAATGGGCTTACTGGATAAAGTAGAAAATGAGGATGAACTAGCCGGCGTTTTAGCCCATGAAGTTGCCCATATCGAATTGGGACACCCTACCAGGGCGATTGCCAGAGCAAGACGTCAGGGAATGATTGACAGCATTGTTGGTGAAGACGAAGACACTGAGGCCAATGCGGCCTTTAAAGCCCTCCTGAAGGATGTGAGAAAGAATGTTCTTAGGGGATTCAACAGAAAGCAAGAGAAACAAGCGGATCTACGGGCTGTTGACATCCTTATCAAGGCAGGCTATTCCCCTCATGGATTAAGTAAAGTGCTGCGTAGACTCAAGAATGGAGGAGGTGTTCATGGCAATCCACGCTTACGTGCAAGGGATGTGGATCGAAAGATCGCTGAAAAAAGCCATGTCCCTGAGTTGAACGAGAAGCGCACTGAACGCTTTGAGGATCACTTTTATGAGGATGATGATGCGGATGACTATGGAGACGATGATGGGGGGGGTGGGTATTTTGACTAATAGTTTATTCTCTGTCCCACAATGTGTCCTGTAGGGGCGACCCGCCGGGTCGCCCCTACAGGACACGATCAGCTTCTGTAGAGCAAGTTCATATAAATATTAGGATAGGTTTCAATGTAGTCCAGCATATCTTCCCGATTGATTTTGTATAATGTAGCCACACCCTTTGTTATACAGGATTTTATGGAGGGAAGGTTTTTTTGAAGCCTGACAATATCTCCCACCAGATCCCCTCGACCCAATGTATCGTATTGCTTCTTGTCTTTTATTCGATGGACCACACCTTCACCGATTAAGTACATCATATCAAAAGTATGATTTTCCTGGATCAAGACTTCGTTGTCCAGTGATTTATAAGATGTGAGAATCGCCTCAAAAGCCGTTTTCTGAAAAGATGTGGTGTGCTTGAAGTAGCTGCTTTCGTTTAAAATATCCCAGGTATCAGCAGATCTGCTTTTGGAGAGATGGATAAGACGCTTTTCCAGTCGAGTTCCCCGCAGGATGCTTAAAAATGCGTTTTTATGGATGGTCATGACCTCCACATCTGTTTGAGCCACTACCGATGCGTGACGGGGTTCTTCAAGAATAAGAGAGGCTTCTCCAAAGGTGTCGTACTCGCCGTAGCTTTTGTTGTTATCTGTATCGATGTCCTCAACAAGAACATGCCCCGATATCATGATATAAAACTTCTCACCACGTGTCCCCTTTTGAATGATGACCTCACCTTTTGAGAATTTCTCGTATTTAAGTTCTGAGAGAAGCCCTCTGATCCGAATCAGGGTGAAGGAATTGAAATACTCCACTTTCTCCAGGAAGTTTAAAAGGTCACAGGCTTTATCATAGGTCTGACTGGGGACTTCAATGATATTAGTATGCTCTATACCGAACTGGGCAAGGGTTAATTGGGTATCATCCGGGAAGTCTTTTTCTGCAATGTGATAGACAATAGTACGCTTTTGAATCTCTTCAGGGAGAGTATTTAGATAGCTGATAGGCGTGTGTAAGGGAGGGATACCCGCTTCGTGATAAATGATATCCGCCTCCCAGGGGAAGTTTCTAAGAAAATCCTTGCGGGCCTCGGTGAACACTCCATCATTGTAGAGTTTTTCTATAATATCTGGTTCATTCAAGTGATCCGATGAGTAGACAAGGGTTTTTCCTCTAAACTTCACTTTGAAGCCTATTGTTGGGATGGCGTGAAAGGTATAGAAAAAGTCAAATATACCCTGATGGATGTATACAGGCTGATCGATGGCAATGGGGAAAAAGTTAAACATCTCCAGAAGCTGTTCCTTGGGGATTCTCGTGAGAGCCGAGTATTTCTTTAAAAAGCTGGTCATCACCGTATCGGTTGTGTAGATGTTGACCTTTGCTTCAGCCAGTATCTTTTGGAAGGTCCCAGCATCATGATCGGCGTGGCAGTGGGTTAAGATGATGGAGTCTATATATTTAGGATTGACATTGGACTGCTGAAGCCACTCTGAAGAGGCCACAGGTGGATCGATCATAATCCCCCTGTTATTCAACCAGAGAATGAACCCTGAAGTGTTTTGCTTTGGGTCAAAGCCATGACTGGAGCCTAAACAGGTCATTCCCATGCGTGGAGGGGTGAAACGATTGGAACTCACTTCTCCCACATCTAATTGAACGTTAAATTGGATCGTACCAGGTATCTCAGCAATGAGCTTTTTCTTTTCATAGACTTTAAAGTCCCCATCTTCCGCGTCCATATCGATTTTAACGTCCCCCAAGGACACACTACCATTCTGAAAGGGTATTAACTCAACAAGATCGTTGAGCTTCATTCCAGCACGGAAATGAGCCACTTCACTGGCGATATCCGGGATGAAATAGCTGGGTGTATTTTCATGAAACTCAGGTTTCAGATTGATGATATCAGGGCCAAAAACAGCCTCATGAAGGGCAATTTCAAGGTCCTTAAAGCGATTTTCAGGGCAGAGAACTTTGGTATTTTGTTGCTTTAAAAAGTAGTTGTAGTAGATAGGAAACTCAATCTCAGCGACACTAATTCCCTTTTCCAGGTGGAAAAAGTCCTTTGGAAGGACAAATATCTTGGGGACGTCTGTGGACATCTGGATGGTGTCTTTGAGAGTCTCAGGGGGAGAGCCAAACTGGATCGGCCCCTCCGACGTCCTTATCAGTACCCCTCCCCTTGGAAGGTTGATCAACTTGGTATCCATAGGGGTTCCATTTAAATTGTATTTTACTTTATCCTGTCGGAATAAAATAGCTAAAAATCAATGATCACTATTCTATAATATATAAAGAGATTGTAAGATTTTCAACCTATATATTATTGCTGATGATCATACCCTTAATGACAATTGCCTGTAGGGGATGGGTCACCCACCCTACAGGCAATTAAATAAACCTGTCAGTGATTAGTTGATCATGACTCTAATTTCTTTTATAAGGATAATTCAATCTTTTCCACGCTTCCATCCCTCCAAGAACATTGGTGACTTTCTTAAACCCTGATTTCAAGAGAAGATCTGACGCATAGGTGCTTCGTCCTCCAGTGTGGCAAATGATATAGACCCTAATATTCTTTTTATCCCTTATCTCATGGAGCTTTCTTGCCAGGACCTGGATGGGGATCAATGTACTGTCCTCGATATGTCCATCATTCTTGTATTCGGGGAGGGTGCGGACATCCAGTATGAAAATCTCAGGATCCCGTTTCAGCCTTCTATGCAGTTCTTGAACAGTGATATTCTCAAAGCCACGGCCCAAATGATGTTTGATAGGATAACTTTTAGAGGCCCAAGAGACCATTCCCCCCTGAACGTTATGAACTTTCGTGAAACCCATTGAGGTCAGGGATTTCGCAGCCTTTTTGCTCAAATCTCCGCTGTGGGAAATGACATAAAGGTCTTTATACTTTTGACCTTTAATCTCATTAACGCGTTTGGAGAGTTGTCTAATGGGAATATGTTTTGACCCTTTGATATAGAAGGTCTTCCGTTCAGTAGGGTGTCTGACATCCAGAATATAGGGGTTCGAGCCAGCCTTCACTATTTGGTAAAGCTGATGAGCTGATACGTTATCATAAGCCTGTGCGTATAGAGGGATCACAGACAATAGCAATGTGGAAAGCATTAATACAAAAGGTTTTTTCATGGGACCTCCCTTAGGATTTGCCTTTAGCAATAGGAAAGCGATTTCTTTTCCAGGCAGACATGCCGCCCAGGACATTATAGATCTTTGTAAACCCTAACTGATCCAGGGCAATGGAGGAACTAACACTCCGAGATCCTGAATGACAAATGACATAGATTTCTTTATCTTTCTTGTCCTTGATTTCACCAAGGCGTTTAGTCAGTTCATTTATAGGAATAAGCTTTGAGCCTTTGATATGGCCATCTTTATAGTATTCTCCGGGGGTGCGAACATCGAGGATGAACAGATCGGGGTTGGCTTGACGCTTCTTTTGAAGCTCCTGGACAGTGATGTTGTTTTTAAAGGTTTTGGCACATTGGGTGAGTCCCAACGTGACGACAGCTAGTATTAGAATAGCTGTTGTGAGCTTACGTATCATGGTTTCTCCTGAAATAGTATTATTGTCTTGATTTGTTTAGCCAGTGACAACTGTCTGTAGGGGCGACCCGCCGGGTCGCCCCTACAAACAGTTGTCACTGCTTCTCTAAGTACTAACACGTGTTGAACGAAGATCAAGCAAAAAAAATACTCCGGGATCCGTGACCTTTCATCCAACAGATCGAATCACCCCAATGGTCAGTTCATAAATAAAGTAGAAGACTTTGTGGATGGCGATTGCTAAAAATAGAGAGCCTATAAATGCAAATCTTTTCGAGAGATAGCCACTGAATCCGATTCCAATCAAGACCACTATAAAGAGTGAGAGCTGATCCGTGATTTTCTTGGTGTATAAGTCTATTTCTACAGTCCACGACTTTCGTCTTGCTAACTTTAGATGACGTATTAATTTATTGGTTTCATGACAGGTTAAACGATCAATCTCTTTATAGTTTATAATGAAATGTTCTGGAGGGTCTTTCACTTCATGGAGTATGTATTTATCAAGCTTCTCAGTTTTTACTAAACCCTCATCTTTATCCCAATAACGTTTTTCGCCATTGTATAATATCCATTTTCTTTTGGACTCATCCCAAACGGCCTTTTCACCATCGATGCGATACTCGAAGTAATATTCGGAAGGACTGTCTTGCTTTCTAAGTTTAGCAATAATAGGGTAATACGTCACTTTTTGAGAGTCTTCATATCTTCTAATGAAATAATAGATGTTACCATGACCAAAAGTTTCGATAAAACTGGTTTTGTCACGTTTTACTCTATTGCGTATTTCACGATTTAACTGTTCAGACTTGTCGTAGGCTGAAACGATCACTGAATCAGTGAATGGGATTAATAGAATGGAATAAACAAGGCTGATGGAAAGGATATATACCTTGAGTCGGTTTAATCTTATTCCAGCCTTAATGTAAGCCATTTGATATTTACTATATCTTGCGAGAGTATACAGTACAGCCAATAAAAATGCAAAAGGGGAGGCCTGTAAAACGATAAACGGTATTTGACTTAAATACAAGACTTTGAGTTTCTCTATAGTAACATTTGGATTGGTTCTATCCATTTGGGATATGTAATAGGATAGATCGATAAGGATAGAAAATCCGATATAGAAAATAGTTAGAATAATTAGTGTGGAAATAGTTGTAATAAAAAAGCCTATGAGAGGGTGTCGATACGCTTTATGATCCTCAAGAGGAGGCTGAATGGGTTTATGAGGCTTTACTTGATGTTCTATCCGTTGATGAATGAAATACAAAACGCCGGCTACTAAAGGAGTCGTCAATAAAAAGAACAGATTGGGAATCCACCCAACCGTAACAGGACTCATTGATTTTTCTATTAGGTAATTACCAGATAGATACATGAAATAATAGATGAATAAAACAAGTATAAAAACTCCTGCAAAATAGAGAAATTGAGGGATTCTTCGTGTTTCATAATTAAAGGATTTAACCACTATTCTGGATAAGAGGCCCAGGAGGATGGCAAATAAAGCTAAGATCAGTGCTGAAAAGCTAAAGGCAATTTTTCTATGGAAAAGATATCTGTCATTTTGAATTAGTTTTTGCCCATCTGGTGACATACGATGTTTTATAAGTCCTTGTATCCTTTTGATCCGAAGCTTTAATATTTGATATTCATTCCTTTTGGATAATTCCAATTTATCAAATTCCTTCACTTCTTTAGGATCACTGGGCTTTTCATGAGTTTTCACAAAATCGTCATAGGCCTTTTTCTTCTCTCTATAATCCGCTTGCAAACGATTTAGAATGTTGTAATCCCTAATATTCCTGAGAGCCAGACGGAATCTTTGTTTATCGATTTCTGCATTAAACTGGCTGAGAGACCAAAATTGATTCCAAGCAGGTGCAATGGTTGAACCAGTGGGTCGATCAAGGATATACAGGGTACGTTGTACCTTGGTTTCATCTATAAAAAGCCTGTCCAGCAAATGGCCCTTTTCTCCTGGATACTTAATGTTATCGGGCTGTGTCGTTGAATGAAACAGTATTAATGGGAAAGCATTTTTCTCATAATCCTTTTCTAATATGAGACCTCGTGGGGCGAAAGTGAGTTTGTTATTATTGAAATCCTTCACTCGGACATTCACAAGCTCCTTTGTTTTGCTATTAACACCGTCTACAGTGATCAGAAGCCCATCAATAGTCCTGAAAGACAGGCTCTTTCCAAGTTCTCTCATTGGATTTATTTGATAGATCGTTCTCCTGGATTTGGCATAGCTTTCTGCGACGAGTGGGAGAATCCATTCAGAATAGGCTAATGAAAAAACAGTCAGGATCAAACCCAGTAGAATAGAGGGTAGAACAACTTTTGGGACTTTGAACCTGAACACTTTTATCTTGCTTGTCTCATCAGAATAAGAGGATAGGGCTATAGCCAGAATGATCCCAATAGCAACGGAAGGAGCCAATGTGAACTGGAGGACTAGAGGGATGTGGTGAAGAAAAACATCCAACATACTTATTAGATCGACGTTCCTTTCAGTGACGAGACGCTTCAAACGTAGGAATTCTACCATCAGTAAAGGGGCTGTGAATAGGCCAAGTCCCAGGAAGTAATATGGGAGAAGTTTTTTGAGGAAAAAGTCTTTAGTCTTAAGCATAGGCAACAAGATTCGATGGATTTTAAAAGATCGTTTGGGTTAAAGATAAGGCCATTTTGGTAAAAAGCAATTAAAATATGGTTTAGAGATCAGGACAAGTCCTTGAGACCCACTTAAGGCTAAGAAGGTGATCAGGACAAGTGGTTTCATGGCTGCTCCATAAGTTATTTTTTTATAATTTCTAAATGATAATCATCCAGCAGGATAAAGTAAATATTTATTTTGACAGGAATCTATTGAAATCACAAGGGGTGATGAAAAGAATGGAAGCTTCCCGATACATCTAGTTTCTATCAAACAATATGGAGACCGTTATGTCTATCGAATTATTAAGCAAAGCTTCATGGAACAGGGTTTATGGGAAGACCTTGTGTCATATCGACCTATCAGCCATCCGATCCCATCCGTCGCCTATAAGAAAAGACCTCTCGGAGGAGGGTATCGCTGAGCTTAGCGAGTCTATTTATCATGTTGGACTGCTTCATCCCATCTTGATCAAAGAATCCGGGGGGCACTATGAGATCGTATCGGGTGAAAGACGTTTTAGGGCTTATCAATTACTGAATGATCGCTATCCAGATGATTTTAGTGAAATACCCTCTATTCTCATCGACTCCAACATGGATACACGAGTGTTTTCCCTGAGTGAGAACATCCATAGGGAGCCTCTCACTATACTTGAAGAATGCGAGACCATCTATTCCCTTATCGAAACGGTGAAAGATACCTATGGAGGCATTGGAAAGCTTTTGGGGAAGAGCGAAGACTACATTGAGAACCGTATGCGATACTTAAGGATCCATAATGCCCTAAAGTCCCGTATTGCATCGTTCCAATTGGCCCCAACCTTTTATGAGAAGTTCGATGGATTGGGTCTCTCGAAGGTCCTAACCTTAAAACCTCTCTTATCCCACTGGTCAGAAGAGGAAAGTTGTGAGTTCCTCCAGGAGATCGTTGAGGGAGACATGAGTTTAAGAGAGATTAAAGCACGACTTTGTGATCACCAAAAGAAGATATCGGAACGAAGAGAGACGATCGTTCCCCAAAGCAGTTCCAACCCAGAGGGTCTAGTGGAAAGGCCTTTGAAAGTGGAGAACAGGGATCGATCCACTCTGCGGGAAGTCCTGGCCACCCAAGTTCCAGAGAAACAGGTCTATAAACCTCTAAACATTGATGGGGACTTCTGGTCAACTCTGATGGATATGATCGAGACCAGGCTCAATCGAAGGATTCATGATATAGAGGCCTTTCAAGGGGCTATGAGAGGCTTGATTCAACAATATGGAGAGATGCTTGATTAGGGTTAAGCCTATCTATTTGTCCTATAGAAAAATAGACATATGGGTCTATCCCTGGGTCAGTAAGAAATTGATCGTTACCGATAATCTTTCATTAAAGTTACAGGCTAATTTTACTCATCCACAGGTATTAATTCTTCAATCTTTTTTATTTCACCTTTCTTTCTAGCTCTTTTTTCGATGGGTACAATGGGCAATAGATCAAAATACTTTTCTTGCCTTAACTTATTTATCAATATTTCATTGTATGGATGGAGCCTTTTATCACTCAATAAACGAATATTAACTTTCAATAATAGTTCATCTTTGTTATTTGATAATAGTTCATAAATTAAATCAGATATAATCCTGGACTTGTTCATTACAAATGAATCTGTAACTTTCAATTCTCGCGGAAAGTCTATCATCTCAAGGCTATCATTTTTATAATATATATTATTTTCAGAGCCATCGTACAACCTATTATATATATAGAGCGATATTAATAATTGATCCTTGCATGTTAGTCTCAAATGATCAGATATGAGTAGTGGTGGGAGTGGAAAGTTTTTATAATAACTCATAGCACTAGGACTGCCTACGAGTATAATATTATCTTTTTCTAATCTATGCGTTGCTTTAAAGATTCTTTGCTGATGCTTTAATTTGTGACAAAGTCGAGAATTATCACATCTTTCCTGATTAGGACTAGAACAGCTTGCCGACAATAGACACGGTAAAAAAATCAAATAATAAAAGGTTTTCAATTTCTTAATCCCTCAAGCATTGAAAAGGTTTTCAAGGATCATTACTTTTTTAATTTAAAGCGTTTGAGTAAGAGAGAATTGCTTACCACAGACACAGAACTCAGTGCCATAGCCCCTCCCGCTATCATGGGGTTCAGAAATCCCAGTGCGGCTAAGGGAATACCGATCACATTATAGATGAAAGCCCAAAAGAGATTGACTTTAATAGTCCGGATCGTTTGATGACTCAAGGTAATCGCCTGTGGGACAGCCAGTAGTTCATCCCGCATCAAAGTGATGTCAGCGGCTTCCATAGCAATGTCCGTTCCAGTCCCCATGGCCACACCAATATCCGCTTGAGCCAAGGCTGGAGCGTCATTGATACCGTCCCCCACCATGGCAACGATCTTCTTCTCAGCCTGTAACTCTTTGATTAAGGCTATTTTATCTTGTGGAAGAACTTCAGCGATCACTCTATCAATGTTCAGCTCTTTGGC
Organism: uncultured Spirochaetia bacterium; assembly: GCA_913053665.1. Lineage (GTDB taxonomy): Bacteria > Spirochaetota > UBA6919 > UBA6919 > UBA6919 > CAJXGR01. Next base: position 3,193 of record CAJXGR010000022.1, on the reverse strand, counting down.
GATCACGTTAGCCGTGGACTGATTGTCCCCTGTGAGCATAATGGTCTCGATCCCCATCTCATGGAGGCTTTGAATCGCTTTTTTTGAGGAATCCTTTATCCTGTCAGTGATGGCGATGAGTCCCAATAGAGAGTTATCATAGGCCGTATAAGTGACTGTCTTAGCCTCATTTTCAAGGCTCTCAGCCTTGTTCTTTAACCTGTCAATGGGGATATGGAAGTCCTTCATAAGCTTTTTATTGCCAATCAAAAGGCTTTTGCCCTGGATCGTAGCATGAATCCCTTTGCCACTAATAGATTCAAAGTGATCCACTTTTTCCAGGCTCATACCCAAAGTAGATGCTTTCCGGACAATGGCTTCTCCTAAAGGATGTTCAGAAGCTTTTTCGGCACTGGCCGCCAGCCTTAGAAGGTCATCAGCACCCAGACCCAGACCCAGACGTACGGGTTCAACATGTTGAACCCGTACGTCGCTATTGGGGAGGATAATATCGGTGACCTCAGGCTTTCCTTCAGTCAGGGTTCCAGTCTTATCAAATACAACAGTGTTAATATGATGCGCCCTTTCAAGGCTTTCAGCGTTCTTTATCAGTATGCCATTCTCAGCTCCCTTACCTGTGCCCACCATAATTGCTGTTGGAGTCGCTAATCCTAAAGCACATGGGCAGGCAATCACTAATACAGCCACCATATTAATGAGAGCCTTAGCTAATATCGTTTGTTCACCAGTAATGTCTATAAGGCCAACGGTGAGAAATATGAACCAGAGGGTAAATGTAATCATAGCGATGGATATTACAATAGGAACAAAGATCCCCGCGACTTTATCAGCGAAACGCTGGATGGGAGCCTTAGATCCTTGAGCTTCTTCCACCAGTTGGATCATTTGAGCCAATACAGTCTCTTTTCCCACTTTCTGAACCATGATAGTTAGTGACCCACGCTGATTTAGGGTAGACCCTGTCACCTTACTTCCCTTTTTCATCTTGACAGGTACAGGTTCTCCTGTAAGCATGGACTGATCCACAAAGGATTCTCCTTCTTTCACCACACCATCCACCGGAATCTTCTCACCGGGTCTCACGATAATGTTATCACCAGCAATCACCTCATCGATAGGGAGATCCAGCTCTTTACCATCACGAATGACGCGGGCTGTTTTAGCTTGTAGGCCAATGAGCTTTTTAATCGCCTCGGATGTTTTCCCTTTAGCCGTGGCCTCAAAGAACTTACCCAATAAAATAAGGGTGACAATGACGATCACAGCCTCAAAGTACTCATAGCCCCTCACAAATCCCAGTGTGACAGATACACTATAAGTGTAGGCGGTGAGAGTTCCCATTGCTATTAAGGTATCCATGTTCGCCCTGAAGTGGAGAGCCGTTTTCATCGCCCCTCTCAGGAATTGCCATCCCACAAAAAACTGTATAGGAGTCGCTAAAATGAAGAGTATCCACTCGCGATGGTCTATCTTCCAGCCGATAAAGTCTCCACCCATACTAATCAGTACTGCAGGAACGCTTAACAGGACACCTAATATTAATTTTACCTTCAGGAGAGTGAGTTCTTTTTTGTTTTTTTCTTTTCCTTGATCCACACTGTCAGACATGATGGCCTCATAGCCAGCATCCCGTACAGCCTTTTTGAGAGCCTTTTTATCGGTCACGGTGGGGTAATATTCAACAGTGGCACGCTCACTGGCAAAGTTGACATGAGCCGAAGTCACTCCTGACAGGGATTGTAAGGCTCCTTCTATGGTGTTCACGCAGGAGGCACAAGTGATCCCAATGATCTGAAACTCAGCTTTTTCAGTGATCACCTGGTAATCTCCGGCGGAGTGAATTGCGTTCTCCAAGTCTGTTAGAGAGGTTTTTTGAGGATTATAAGTCACATGGGCTGTCTCATTGGCAAAATTAACATTAGCCTGAACCTTTTCCCCTTTGTTGAGAGCCTTTTCAATCGATCCGGCACAGGAAGCACAGGTCATTCCACTGATGGGGAGAGTGATATGCTTTAAATCATTATCATTACTATCTGTAAGACCTGGGTCAGGGGTTAGAGGGTTATCACTTATAGTAGGGGGGAGTATACCAAGTTCTGATAAAGCAGGGATTTCATGGCCAATCTCATATCCGGCGGCAACGATCGCTTCCTCCAGTTGGAGAGTTAGATTATTATTGGAGTGATGGGTGATTTTAGCCTCTCTTTTTTCCAGGGAGACCGACACGTTTTCCACATCTGTTATCTTGGAAAGACTTTTTGTCACATGTTTTACGCAATTTTGACAGGTCATTCCTTTTATTTGAAGAGTCTCGGTTTTTGAAGTCATCGTTGTCTCCTTATATATAATTTTGTTTATCTATATTTTTATAAAGATAACACCATTATTTTACTTTTGTTCTTTTTTTTGAAATAAATCTAGGGGGTAGGGGTTGTTATGTATAGAGAATACAAAAATGGAGGCATACCATGATGACCGAAACCTTAAACCTAAAAATCTTGGGACTCACTTGTGAACACTGTGAAGAGAAGGTTATTCAGGCTGTAAAAGATCTGGATGGAGTGACAAAAGCAACCGTTTCTTATGAAAACGGCAAGGGGCAAATTGAGTTTAATCCTTACAAAATAAAGGAAGAAGCGATTGAAAAGGAGATCAGAAAGCTTGGCTATGAAATCCATAAGACTTTTATTCAGAGATGGTTACGGCGTTTAGAGAAGTCTAATGAAAAGCAATTTGGTTCTGGACACATGGATTGTTGCTCCCTTAATAAATAATAGGGGTGGGGGGTATTTAAATATTAAAGAGGTAACCATGAATCAAGGTGAAATGGCTTGTGACCCGTGTCACAGCAAACATGAAGATCAAGTCATACGTTTACGTAAGATAGAAGGACAAGTGAAAGGTGTCCAGAAGATGATTTATTCGGACAGGTATTGTATCGACATCCTGATGCAGATTAAGTCCATCAAAAACGCTCTCATCAAGGTGGAGGAGAATATCCTGAAACGGCACATTGAGACTTGTGTTCAAGACGCCATCAAAAGCGGTTCGGAAAGTGAGACGGAAGAAAAGATTTCTGAGCTAATAGACGTCATTTCAAGGTTTAGCGGCTGAAAATCGATGATCTATTGCGTTCAATAGGTTTTATTCGTCTATTTTTAGTATATTAACATCAGTTCGAAATGTTTATTTC
>CAJXGR010000021.1 GCA_913053665.1 uncultured Spirochaetia bacterium | reverse complement strand
CAGACCGCCCTGATTATTACCAATAATGGGTTTTCGGGCCTCAATATCAATGGCCATGCCCATCAGGGTATTAATGACGGAAAAGCCATCTGTGCCAGCCTCGATACAACGTCGGGCATTTTCGGCGATATCGGTCTGATTAGGTGACATCTTGGTGATAAGTGGCTTGTTGGTCACAGCGCGACAGGCAGCCACAACCTGTGCCGACATATCCGGATCATTGCCAAAGGCGACCCCGCCTTCCTTGACATTCGGGCAGGAGATATTGATTTCCATCGCATCTATGGGGGAGTCATCAAACAGTCGTGCCACTTCTACATATTCTTCGACGCAGGAGCCTGACAGGTTGGCGATAAATCGAGTCTCACTAAAATCCAGCCCAGGCAGGATCGAGTTGATGACGTGTCGTGTACCCGGATTCTGCAGTCCAATCGCATTGATCATGCCCGCCGGGGTTTCTGGTGCGGGTCTCAATGGAAACATCGAACTGAACAACAACTATTACGGCAAGCTTGACGATTACCAAAAAGGACTTCTGGCCAATAAATCCTTTTGAAGGGACTTTAATTTAAATCATCTTTTGTATCTCTCTCTCTGAGAAGAGCTTCCAACTCTTTGATTCGCTTTTCAGCCAACATACGTTGTTCAGTTTCATTTTCAGCTCTCCTAAACTCTTCTTTGGCTTTCTGAGACTCCAATTTTATCCTTTCTTCCTGGGTCAAAAGAGGATTTCTGTATGGGTCAAAAAAACGAAGTGAAACCTTATCGTCTTGAGCCACAAAGATATTCAGATGGGCCAAATAGTATAAGTTTCTCTCATCCGCTTCTAACTGTTCATAATGATCTTCTTTCAGCATAAATACATCCAATATCAGCCTTTCAGGATCATATATGATGTAGTTGGGTACTTTTAAAATCTTACTATAGATCTCTTTCTTGCTTTTGTAGTCCTCACTTTTTGTGCTTATTGAAGTTAGTTCAATGACCAAGTCAAGGGGAGCGCTCTCCCATGTTTTATAAACCCTCTTCCTTCCAGGTTTTTCTTCAAGGGCTAATAAGACATCTGGCGAAATAGATCGCCTGGGATTATCCTTTTCATAATACAAAAAAATATTACCTGAAACGTAAGAATCCGGAAAATATCTTTTAAACACTTCAATGGACTGTAAAAGCAAATCACGATGTAAATCTGTTTCGGCCATAGGTTTCCCATCACTTTCAGGATATACTATTTCCCCTTTTTTTTGTAACGTTGGATTCTTTTTCATTTTAAACCTCTTTATAGAAATCAACAGACTACTTAGGCGAACTTTAGTATAAAACACCTATCGACGTATAGAAAATTAGTTCCAACTAATTATGAAGGTTTTTTCTGATCTCATCAGCCGTATCCTGATCCATACCTTTGTTTCTCTCTTCCAATTGGCGGATGAGATGCTCTCTTTTCTTTATACTTAAGTGTTGGCCAAATTTACACTTCACATCCACATAACTCGTCTCGATCGTAAAGACAGCGGTTTCTTCCAACCCTTTCCTATACATGGAATCATTGGCATCAATGGATCGATATTTCCCTTCAGGCTGATATTTCTTCATGAATAAATTGAGAAATCGGGCCTTATCCTCCATATCTCCAAGTATCCTGGCTGTTCCTCCCAGGGTGACCGACTTGTAGAAGGTTGTTGCGGGACAAGCATAATCTTTCACCGACCAGTAGGAGGGAATTATAGAATATGGGATGGCCGTTGTGAAGGTTACTTTAGGCTCTGACCTCAAGATTTCAAACTTTTCTCCATCCAAAGCACCGTGGAAAATGACTCTATCCTCAGTGAATATGAAGTTTAAAGGGACAGAACGCGGATAGCCCAATGGATCCATAATCCCCAGATAACCCACCTCGCAGTGAGTCATGATCCATTCAAGGATTTCAGGATCCTCTACTTTAAAATGATGGCGACGCATAAGTTCTCCTGTTTTTTATGATTCCCTGAACACTCCTCTCCTTCAATTTATGATTTTCCCTTAAAAAGATAGTTAAAGTTCACTAATTTTTGAAAGTAATGTTGACAATGGCTGAAAAATTCGTAATATTCACTTATATTCAAGTACTTATCAGTTAAGGAAAAGGGTATTTATGGATTTTGATAATAGCACAGTAGATTTTAATAACCAGCTCATCTCTGTTGAGCAAATGATACCAGATCAAATCTTTATCCTGCCGGTTTTTGGAGGCCCTGTATTCCCTGGAATCATCACACCCATTATTGTTTCATCCGGAAAATTAGTGGATACTATTGATAAGATCGGTGGAGCCCTGGACTTTGTAGGCTTGGTTCTTGTTCAGGACGAAGAAATTGAGGACATGGACAGTAAAAACCTCTATCGAGTGGGAACAGTCGCAAAAATTGTCAAGAGAATCAACCTCCCAAATGGAGGGGTTAATCTATTAGTCAACAGTTTAAAACGCTTCCGTATCCTTAAATTTGTGAATGATGAACCTTCTAGAGTGATTGCTAAGGTTGAATATCCTGCTGAAAGGCTTGCCAAAGAAGAAGATATGGAAATCAAAGCCCTCACCAGGGCTATCCTGACCCAGCTTAGAACATTAGCAGAGACCAATCCCTTTCTGATAGAACAAATCAAGCTCACCTTGGCAAATATCGATGAACCATCCAAGATTGGTGATTTTGCCGTCACCGTATTGAAGCTTGATCGCGAGGAGTACCAGGAAGTCCTGGAGAACTTTGATGTGGAAAAGCGTTTAGAGCAAGTCTTGCGTTTTTTGGATAAAGAAGTGAAACTCATTGAATTACAGAAAAACATTCAACGGCAAATCGATGGGGAAATCGATCAGAAGCAACGGGAATTCTTTTTAAGGGAACAACTTAAAGCTATTAGAAAAGAGCTTGGCATGGAGGATGACCCACAAGACAAAGAAACCCATGAGTTTATGGAAAAAATAGAAAGCCTCACTTTTCCAGAGGATGTTAAAGAGCAAGTCTTAAAAGAATTAGACAAGCTTTCCAATATAGATCCCCACTCCTCAGAGTATATGGTCACCAGAAATTACATGGACACTATCTGTTCCCTGCCCTGGGGTGTCTTTACCAGTGATTCCCATGACCTGAAGAAGGCTAAAAGAATATTAAACAAAGATCATTATGGATTAGAGGATGTCAAAGACCGTATATTGGAGTTCCTGGCTGTCCGAAAGCTTAAACCAGAAATGACGGGAGGATCTATTATCTGTCTGGTAGGGCCTCCCGGCGTGGGGAAAACCTCTTTAGGCCGATCCATAGCAAGATCACTCAAACGCCAATTTTACCGCTTTTCTTTAGGCGGCATGCGGGATGAAGCTGAAATCAAGGGTCACAGAAGAACTTATGTGGGGGCTATGCCGGGAAAGATCCTACAGGGCTTAAAAGTAATGAAATCGGCCAACCCCGTCTTCATGCTGGATGAAATAGACAAGATTGGTTCAAGCTTTCAGGGAGATCCTGCCAGCGCTCTCCTGGAGGTACTGGATCCAGAGCAAAATATCCAGTTCGTTGATCATTACCTGGATCTACCCTTTGATCTGTCCACAATTTTCTTTATCACTACGGCCAATACCCTGGACACAATCCCACGTCCATTACTGGACCGTATGGAGGTGATTCGTCTATCGGGTTATATTGAGGAGGAAAAATACGAGATTGCCAAACGCTATCTCCTCCCAAAACAACTGGAAAAACATGGTCTAGGCAAAAAACATGTTAAAATCCCTAAAAAAACCTATAGTTATATCATTAATGGATACGCGAGAGAAGCGGGTGTCAGGAACCTGGAGCGATCTATTGAGAAAATCTGTCGTAAAACAGCCGCTTTGGTTGCTCAGGAAATGAAATACGATAATCATTTCACGATCACAAAAGTCAGGGAGTATTTAGGGCCAGAGATTTTTTCGGATGATTTCCTGGAAAAAGGTGAGATTCCAGGAGTTGTGACAGGCTTGGCCTGGACTCAGTTTGGGGGAAGCGTATTGTTTATTGAATCGATTACAATCAATGAAAAAGGTAGCCTAAAACTGACCGGCCAACTGGGTGATGTCATGACGGAAAGTGCAAATATAGCCTACAGTTATGTAAAAAAAATCGCCCATAACTATGAGATTCCTGATGACTACTTTGATAAACACTCTATCCATCTTCACGTGCCGGCTGGAGCTACTCCAAAGGATGGACCTTCTGCAGGAATCACAATGGCTACCAGTATCCTGTCTTTAATACGCAAGAAACCCGTTCAAAAGCATACAGGCATGACCGGAGAACTCACTCTCACAGGCAATGTTCTTCCTATTGGAGGCTTAAAAGAGAAGGTGATTGCGGCAAAACGCAGTAACTTAAAACGGATTCTATTTCCTAAAAAGAATGAAAAGGATTTGGAAGAAATCCCAGAGAATGTGAAAAAGGGCCTCACCTTCCACCCAGTCTCCACCATGGATGAGGTCATTAAATATATCTTTTGATTTATGAACATTTTGCAGGAATACTATGGCTTTATTGATTGATTGACTTGTCCAGTAAGATTCTATTATTTAAACAAATGGAGGAAACATGAATCCAATTCTAAATCGAAACGTATATTTTGTAAAAGAACACGTCGGAATATTTAAAGCCGCTAACAACTATGACATCTATGATCCAGAGAGCAATAAGATCATTTTAGAGTGTCGAGAAGAGTCCCTGGGATTCTCTCAGGTTCACGGACTACAAACGGATGACGCCTTTTGATGTGACCATCAAAACACCCGATGGCCAGCAGGTTGTTCGGGTGAAGCGGGGTGTATCCATATTTTTGTCCAAAGTCACTGCTCTTGATGAGAATGATGAAGTGATTGGTGGCTTTAAGCAGAAATTCTTTTCCATTGGTGGCAAGTTCGACGTTTTGGATAAAGATGAAAAACCTGTTTGTACCTTGAAGGGCAAATGGACCGGCTGGGATTTTCGCTTTATGGCTGAGGAAAAAGAACTGGCTCATGTCACCAAAAAGTGGGCTGGATTGGGAAAAGAACTCTTTACAAGTGCTGATAATTATATTTTGGAGATTGCTGAGGACGTTCCAAAAGATCATGTGGTTCGAGGACTCATCATGGCCGCCGTGATGTGTATTGATATGGTTTTAAAAGAATAACTCACTACAAAGAGTATACTTATGAAGCTTGCTATTATCTCGGACACCCACTTCGGTGATCCCATGGGGACTCTGGTTTCTTACGATTCAAGTAATAAACCGATAGTCGGCCCAAAATACAATGTCTTTCGAGAAGCCGCTGGAAAGGGCAATAGGTATTTAATCCTGCTCGGCGATATCTTCGATTTCTCTATCACCAGCTATTCCAAGGCCTATGAGGCGGGGAAAGTCTTTTTTGAACAGGTTAAAAGGGATCAAATAGCGGATGAAATGATCTATATCCCGGGAAATCACGACGCCGATTTCTGGCACACTGTGGAATACGAAGTCAATGTCATTAGACGGATTAATCAGGGAAAAAACCCTAGAGATTTCCGTTTTTCTGTCCCGGGATTCATTGATGTCCGAAGCAATTCACAGACCAGTAATGACTTAATCCTCCCCGATGTGACTGAACACGATGGGACAGGGCCGAAATACTGCGGGCTGTTTTTGGACAGGATCACAGAAGATCCTAGCTACTTTAATTTTGCCTACCCCAATGTCTATATGGTAACAGATAATGAGTCCGTTTTAATCACTCATGGCCAGTATTTTGAACAATATTGGGCTTTTGCCAGCGAGTGGGTCACTAAATTAGCCCCTGAGGCCCTGGAAATCGGGGATCAAATGGACTTAAAAGAAATGGTAGGCATCAATTTCCCTTTGTCCCAACTAGCTGGCTCAGGGATAGGTCAGGCCGGCCCTTTCACAAAGGTTGTCCGCAAAGTTCAACGCGATATCAAAGATGGTCAATTGGCCGATATTACAGGATACTTAGGCCGTCTGGACAAGGAAATCGATAAGCAGACCCAGTATCCCTGGTACAAACAGTATTTGGAGTGGGTCACAGATGTTATTTCCTGCTGGGCCAGAAAAAAGATATTAAGTGGATTAAAAACCGTTGAATCCACCCGCTTCGACGAAGAGTTCATCCACAAAAAAGAAGTACAAAAGCGTGTGAAGGACTTCTACAAAGCCAGTCAGATTGAGATTCATCGATTGAATCAATCCTATCCATTAAACATCCCGCAACCCGATACGATCATCTTTGGACATACCCATCAGCCCATTAGCTGGGGGGATAAAAATGCCCCGAAGGCTGTTGTAAACGATCAATCCATAAGCCTATATAATACAGGTGGCTGGTTAGACAGGATGGAAGATGGAGAAATTGTTTTTTGTGGAGCCGAGGTCTTTAAATATGACTCTAATAAAGGATTTAGCTCAGTTAGGATAGAATAATCACAGTCTATACACTTATTCAGGAAGGGTATACCGATGCAACGCTTATCTGATCGACAAAGTGACCTCAAAGAATCCTACGCCATTGTAGTGATCGGCTCAGGCTATGGAGCCGCTATTACAGCGGCCCGACTCTCAGAGGCCAAATACGATCTTTGCATCCTGGAAAGAGGAAAAGAATGGAGAACTGGAGACTTTCCTGATTCACCCAGTGAATTATTAGACAACCTACACTCAAAATCTAATCCACAAGGTCTTTATCACTATCACGCGGGAGAAGATATTGATGTCTTCACGGGTAACGGTCTGGGTGGAACATCATTAATCAATGCGAATGTCCTGTTTAAACCTTCCCCAGCAGTCTTTGAGCAGGATATATGGCCCGACGATATTCATATAAACAGCCTAAATCCCTACTTTGACAAGGCTTTAAAGGTCCTCACGGGGGGAAATATTAATAACACCTATCCCGAATCTCCTGACTGGCCTGAATTGCAGAAAATGGAATATCACCAAAAGTCTTCAGTGGGTCGCCCCGGGGAATTCTCAAAGCTTGACTTAGCCGTGAACTTTAAATACGATGATGAAGAAAACGAATACGGTATTCAGCAAAAGCTTTGTACCCTATGCGGAGACTGTGTCACTGGATGCAACGTGGGAGCCAAGAATACTTTAGATAAAAACTATCTTCCCCTGGCCAAGAGAAATGGTGCTAAAATATTCACCGGTATGGAAGTAGAGTATATTAGTCAATGCCCCCCTGGTGGGTATTATGTCCATTGTCTTTGTCATAGAGGGGATTCCAAGGAAACAACTTCCAAAATAATCCATGCTAGTCTCGTTATTCTGGGGGCCGGCTCACTGGGATCCACTCAGATCCTTTTAAGATCAAAGGATAGAGGATTGCCTATATCAGAAAAGCTGGGTCAAAGATTCTCCACCAATGCCGATCATGTTGGTATTGCTTATAACACAGATCATCAGATGGATACTCTTGGCTTCGGGAATCATAAGGATAAGAGATCGAAAATCAATGTTGGCCCTCTCATCACTTCAGTCATAGACTATCGTAAGGATAATGATCTTAAGAAAAGCTTTGTCATAGAGGAAGGAGCTTTTCCAAGAGCCTTTAATGTCCTCCGAATTATCCTTCCAGTCTTGAGCAAGACCCCATTAGCCCAGGATATGGATTCTGGATTTCTTGATGAGGCCAAGGAACTCAAGCGTGAAGGAAGGGATATTTTAGGCTATGACACCAAAGGAGCCTTGAATCATTCAATGATCTACTTAGGGAATGGTCATGACAGCTCGGATGGCGTGATAACCTTGGATCATAAAGAGAATATAAGAATTCACTGGGATAAAGCACCTTCTGAAGAAATATATACTACCATTAGTAATGAAATGCGTTCTATAACCGAGGAATTAGGCGGAACCTATATAAAGAATCCCCGATGGAGTAAATATTTAGGCAATAATCTGATCACTGTACATCCACTGGGAGGGTGTTCTATGGGCAAAACTATGGAGGACGGTGTGGTGGACTCGAAGGGCCGAGTATTTGACTCTCTACACAAAGACACATTCCTGTTAGGCCTTTATGTAGCTGATGGAGCCATCATCCCCGGGTCTTTAGGTGTGAATCCTCTTCTTACAATCTCTGCTCTATCCGAGAAGATAGCGGATGGGATTATCGATGACAAAACAGTGAATAAAAGCCCTAACAGCCATGTAAGTAGCGATATAGAATATCTAAATCCTGAAATAGGCCTTGAGTTCACTGAAACAATGAAAGGTCATCTCACAAAACACCTTACAGGCGCTCAATCACCCGATGATTTCCATAAAAAGAAAGATCTAATAACCCAAGGGGAGAAACTTTCCTTTAAACTCACCATGTATGTTGATAGTATAAAAAGATTTATAAGCGAGCAAAATCATCAAGCCAAGGTCATAGGATCTATCACCTGGGATTCATCCATTTATACTGTGAAAGAAGGACGTTTTAATTTATTTATCCTGGATTCCAGGGATCAGAAAAGGAAAATGTTTTATTCCCTAGCCTTTGAAAAAGATAGCGATCCCTATTTACTGGAGGGCTATAAGGTTATATCTGATGATCCGGAGCTTGATGTTTATGAAATCTGGAAAGATACAACCAGTCTATTTCTTACGATTTATAAGGGTAAAACCAATGAGGATCCTGTAATAGGACAAGGTCTTTTATACATCAAGCTTAAAGACTTTCTAAAACTGGCTGCAACTTTTAGAGTTCGACGTGCTCAGAATCATGGAGAGAGTTATTATGGTTTAGAAATGTTTGCAAAGTTTTTCTTTGGGGAGTTATGGGATACTTATTTTAAGGAATAATAATAACTTGCCTTTCTTCTGCTTTATCGATTTTATACCTCCAATAGCCAAACAGTGTTATAACAAACGAAAGTCTATTTATAAATAATACTTTTTACTTGCCAAAACTTTTTTATGATAATTATTTTTCAATCCTCAAGTTATTTATTATATTCTAGCAAAAGACTAGACTCAGTGGATTAGTCACATATTCATCCAGGAGGACTTATGAGTATTAAAGTCGGTATTAATGGTTTTGGACGCATCGGGCGAAACATCTTAAGAGCCGCCATAGGCAACAATGTAGAAGGTATTGATTTTGTAGCAGTGAATGACCTTACGGATGCAAAGACCCTTGCACATCTCTTTAAGTATGACTCCGTATTAGGTAATTTTAAGGGAACAGTAGACTCTTCTGAAGGGACACTTATTATTAACGGCAAGCCCATTAAAGTCCTCAAAAAGCAAATCGACGAACTCCCCTGGGGTGAACTTGGTGTGGATGTGGTTGTTGAATCCACAGGGATTTTTACGGATGCCCATAAGGCAAAAACCCATCTGGATCGGGGAGCCAAGAAGGTCATCATCAGCGCTCCCGCCAAGAACGAGGATATCACCATTGTCCTCGGTGTCAACGACGATAAATACGATGCAAACAGTCATCATATCATATCCAATGCGTCCTGTACAACAAATTGTCTGGCTCCTATTGTAAAAGTCCTCCAGGACAACTTTGGCTTAAAGCAGGGCATTATGACCACCATCCACTCCTATACAAACGATCAAAAGATACTCGATCAGCCCCATAAAGACTTGAGACGAAGTCGTGCGGCCGCTGTGTCCATGATTCCAACAACTACCGGAGCGGCCAAGGCTGTTGCTTTAGTCTTGCCAGAGGTTCAAGGCAAGCTCACGGGAATGGCTATTCGTGTTCCAACCCCCAATGTCTCTCTTGTTGATTTGACGGCTGAACTTGAAACTCCTGCCTCAAAGGATGAGATTAATAAAGCTATGAAAGACGCCGCTAACAACAGTCTGAACGGGATACTGGAATACTGTGATGAACCACTCGTGAGTGCAGACTTTAAAGGAAACAGCAATTCCAGCATCTTTGACTCCCTCGCAACCATTGAGATTGAAGAAGAAGGGGGGAAGGGCAGGTTTATCAAGGTTCTATCATGGTATGACAATGAATGGGGCTACTCGTCCCGTGTGGTAGACCTCATTAAACATGTTATGAAATAATTGATCTTTGTGAACGGATGATTATTTATTTAGCCGATTATCCCATAAAAAACGATTCTGATGAAATATGATATAGTCAGTAAACGCCTATTGGAAATTGGAAAAGAGAGTATTTTACGTGAGATTATAGGTGTTCAACTTGATGAAGCAAAGTTAATTGAACTACCACAGGAACTGCTCAGCCTTAATAGGGTGGACTCTCCTTTGCTTGTAGAAGTCAAGGACAAGGAGGACTACATCATTTTGCTTGAGTGGCAAAGCAATTGGAACGCTGACAAGGTCCAGGATATACTTGGATACCGAAGTCGACTGAAAAAGAAATATCATAAACCAGTGAAAAGCGTCATGGTTCTTTTCCAGCCAAATAATCGTGCCATCAGCCATTATAAGGACGAGGAATTATCTTTCCATTTTACACTGATACGTATGTGGAAGCTATTAGCCAGTCATTTTGCCGAAAAAGAGATTCCCGAATTATGGCCCTTCCTTCCGTTAATGGAAGGCGGTTTATCCTATGTGAACAAAATAGAAAAGAAGATATATAACAGCTCAATCAATCGGAGTATAAGAGCTGACCTACTCACATCTCTGAGCATTTTTACCAGTATGAAGGATAAGCTTTTGGCCAGTGAGTTATTAAAAAAACGGAGGGACATCATGATTGAGTCACCTATTTATGATCTCATAAAACAGGAGGGATTGGAAGAAGGTAGGGAAGAAGGGATGATTAGAGGAGAACTGAACATGCTCAAACAACTTTATACAGAAGGACTCCTGGATGAGCAAGAATATCAAAAAAAAATGCACCCCTTGGAAAATAAATTAAAGAGCCTGTTAAATCATGACCTGGAAAAATAGGATAGCCTCTTGATTAGTGGATGAGGCATCCTTATCGTTAAGCCTATGGGAATAATAGTCTGTCTATCTACGACTTATACGAATGAAACCTAAAATATAGCTGTTTGAGAAACAATCATGGACAAGCAAACCATAAGAGATATTGACTTAAAGGGTAAACGAGTGATCATACGCGTGGATTTCAATGTTCCACAAGATGATGATCTCAATATAACAGACACAACCCGTATTGAAGCAGCTTTACCCACTATAAAATACATCCTAGGCCAGAACGCCAGTTTAATATTGATGAGCCATCTTGGGCGTCCAAAAGGAAAAGTGGTAAAAAAATTAAGTTTAGAACCTGTAGCTAAAGAACTCACCTGCTTACTCGACCAGGAAGTAAGACTGGTAAAAGATTACATCAATGAAAATATACCAGGCCTTCATCCTGGAGAGGTTATTCTCCTAGAGAACCTTCGCTTTCATAGTGAGGAAAAGGCTAACGATCCACAATTTGCCAATAAATTGGCCGATCTTGCTGATGTCTATGTGGATGACGCTTTTGGGACGGCCCATCGCTCCCATGCTTCTACAGTAGGTATTACAAAGTATCTGCCCGCTGTGTCCGGTTTCCTTATTGAGAAAGAGCTAGACTATCTTGGCCAAACCCTTTCTCATCCTAAAAAACCATTTGTAGCTATTGTGGGAGGCTCAAAGATCTCCACTAAGATCACTGTCTTAGAGTCTTTATTAGATAAAGTAGACACTCTTATTATTGGTGGTGGAATGACTTATACCTTTTGCAAGGGCGAAGGATGGCTGATCGGAGACTCCCTATTTGAAGAAAGTTATTTAGAAATGGCAAAAGGCTTAATAGAAAAGGCGAAACAAAAAGGAGTTGAGTTACTCATACCGGTAGATCATATGATTGCTGATAAGTTTGACAACGATGCCCGTACTAAAGTAGTGATTGGCGATATACCTGATGAGTTCATAGGGATGGATATAGGTCCTAAGACCATTGAACTTATCAATATCAAGCTGAAAAGGGCTAAAACCGTCTTATGGAATGGGCCTTTGGGGGTTTTTGAAATGGAAAACTTTTCAAAAGGGACTTTTTCGATAGCCAAAACTTTAGGAGAAATAGATGCCGTGACGATTGTTGGAGGGGGAGATTCCGTCTCTGCTATCAAGCAAAGCGGTGTAGCGGACAAGATTTCTCACATCTCAACGGGTGGAGGAGCCGCCATCGAGTTTATCGAAGGAAAGAAACTCCCCGGCATAGAAGCTCTGAACAACAAAGTAGAATAAAAAAAGAGGACACGATGAGAAAACCCTTAATAGCCGGTAATTTCAAGATGCATAAAACCATCAATGAGGTGGTGGACTATGCAAAAGGACTTATGAATTCAGTACAAGGTGTATCAGATAGAGACATACTTATTTGTCCCCCCTTTACGGCATTGTCAGAAGTCTTTAAGATAATTGAAGGTTCTCATATCGCTTTGGGTGCCCAAAACATGCACTATGAATCTAAAGGCGCCTTTACAGGTGAGCTTTCATCGGAAATGCTTCGGGATGCTGGTTGTGACTCAGTCATTTTAGGACATAGTGAGCGAAGACATATACTCAAAGAAGAAGACAGCTTCATCAATCTTAAAGTTAAAAAAGCAGTAGAAAGTAACTTGAGAGCTATTTTCTGTGTAGGAGAGCTGTTAGAAGAACGTGAGGGTGAAATGGCTGAAGCAGTAGTAAAAAGACAGATAGAACTGGGACTTAAAGGTCTTTCAGAAACCGATATGGAAAAGATTGTCATTGCTTATGAACCTGTATGGGCTATTGGCACAGGGAAAACCGCGAGTCCCGATGACGCCCAAACTATGCATTCTTTTATCAGAAAGACTATTGTCAGTCTATTCAATACGAATGTCGCTGAGAGCCTTGTCATTCAATATGGTGGGTCTGTGAAACCTGCTAACATAAATGATCTCATGGCTATGCCTGATATAGATGGTGCTCTGGTGGGGGGTGCCTGTTTAGAGGTTGATTCTTTCAGTAAAATTATTACATTTACCTAATACCCCACTTGTTGAGTATAAATTGGATCACACATTTTGGTAGATCATTATGAAAAAACCCGTGGCTTTAATCATATTAGATGGTTTTGGAGAAAGGAAAGAAGCAGAGGCAAATGCTATAATCAATGCTCGAACACCCAACATAGACTCCTATAGAAGCCAATACCCTTTTACAACCTTGGGAGCATCCGGGTTGGATGTGGGACTCCCTGATGGACAAATGGGAAACTCAGAAGTTGGTCATATGAATATTGGGGCTGGTCGTGTGGTCTACCAGTCCTACACAAAGATCGACAAAGCTATTGCCGACGGTGATTTCTATGAAAATGACTCTTTATTAAGTGCCTTTGTCCGTGCTAAAGATAAAAACACCAGTGTCCACCTGTTAGGACTCTTATCCGATGGGGGTGTTCACAGTCATATCCGTCACTTTTACGCTCTACTCAAGATGGCTAAGGACAATGGTGTCAATAAAGTCTTTATTCATGCCATATTGGATGGTCGAGACGTCCATCCAAGGTCTGCTGAAAAGTACATCAACGATTTTGAGAACTATGCAAAGAATCTGGGACTTGGACAAATTGCTAGTGTCATAGGGCGTTATCATGCTATGGATCGGGATAATAGGTGGGATCGTATTGAAAAAGCTTATAGAGCCTATGTTCATGGCCAAGGCTATGGGGTGGATAAAGCAATAGACGCTGTGGCAAAAGGTTATGAGCGAAATGAAAATGATGAGTTTATAGAAGCCACTGTAGTTCAAAAGAATGGCAAGCCAATCGCTTGTATTGAAGATGAGGACAGCGTTATATTTGTTAACTTTCGGCCCGATCGAGCAAGACAAATCACACGGGCCTTAACCGATGAGGATTTTAATGAGTTTCAACGAGAACTATTCCCAAAAGTTTATTTTGTCTGTATGACCCAGTATAACGAGAACTATCCTCTTGCTGTGGCCTTTCCACCTGAGGAATTAAACAATGTTTTGGGCCAAATCCTTGAAGAGAACGGTAAGATGCAACTTCGTATTGCTGAAACCGAGAAGTACGCCCATGTCACGTTCTTTTTCAACGGACAAAATGAAAAGCCCTTTCCTCATGAGGATAGAAAACTTGTTCCATCTCCACAGGTCCCGACTTATGATCTCAAACCAGAAATGAGTGCTTACGAGGTGGAAAACAATCTCTTGGCCAGGATCAAGGAAGACAAATATGATGTAATCATCCTGAATCTGGCGAATCCTGATATGGTAGGCCATACAGGAGTTTATAAGGCGGCGATACAAGCCGTCGAGACAGTAGATACCTGTCTGAACCCCATAGTAAACGAAATCAAGAATCGTGGGGGTACGGTCATCATCACGGCGGATCATGGGAATGTTGAGCATATGTATGATGAGAACAAGGAACCCATCACATCCCATACCACGAACCCTGTGCCGTTCTTACTTATAGGGGATGACGGTATAAAACTCAAGGGAAACGGTGTTCTATCCGACATCGCGCCCACCATTTTAGATATAATGAATATAAAACAACCTGAAGAAATGACAGGCAAATCATTAATAATTCATGAATAGGAGAATATTGTGGAAACTATTGAATTACTGATTACTATTATACTCGTAATCATCTCCGTTTTAGGAGTCTTATTGGTCCTTGTACAGTCGAGTCGTGGCGGAGCGGGAGGACTCTTTGGTGATGCTGGTGGAAGCCAGAGTGTTATTGGTTCAGAGAGACGAGGTGATTTCTTTAGCCGTATGACAGCCATATTTTTAGGCATTTTTATCGGAGGAAGTTTCCTTCTCGCTTACATTAGGTATCAGAACAATCGTGTGGACGTTAAGCCCTCCAAACTTCCAACTATCCAATCACTAGATAAGACTAAAAAAAGTGATGGAGACAAGCCCAAAGAGACGAGTAAACCTGAAGA
Organism: uncultured Spirochaetia bacterium; assembly: GCA_913053665.1. Taxonomy (GTDB): domain Bacteria; phylum Spirochaetota; class UBA6919; order UBA6919; family UBA6919; genus CAJXGR01. The sequence goes on along the minus strand of CAJXGR010000021.1, from coordinate 2,772 downwards.
GGATGGCTCAAAAAAGGAATCGGGAGAATAATAGGATTAACGATTCGATACTGAACTATCTTTGGACTGCTCTATTGACGATAGGATCTCCTTTTCCAGGGAGATGTCGTACTCTATCTCTTTACGATCCTTAGTCTGTGCGGCAAACTTAACCTGATCACAAGTCTCCAGAAAGGATTGAACTTTTCCTAGAATATCCAAATCTTTAATAGAACTGGTTAATAGTTCTGAGAACTCCCGTGTGTTCTTCTCAACAAGCATCACGTAATATTTACGTTCCATAAAATACTTCAATGTTTTAGACATATCGATGTATATATTCTTAAGATAACGTTTATTTTCATTAGGTGTTAAATGAACCAGACTGGTTTTCAACAGGTTTAGCTTTGAGTAAGCCTGTTCAATCGGACTAATTAATGAATCTCTACTTAATAAAGTCCATCTCTTAAAGCGTAAAATCATGGATGTGATAATAAATAAAATAAAGAGTCCTTCCAAGCCAATTCCTAAGATATACCAGGGAAAATCACTGAGGGAAAACAAATTAGGCTCAGATATATCCTTGAATGTCAGACCATTGATTCTATTCAAATCGTGAGGGACTTTGTGAATAAAAGTCCCTGGAGAGTATATGACAAAAGGCTTTCCGTCTTTTGATAAAACGAACTTGATGGGCGAAATCTTCAGGCTTTCGATCTCGAAAATCTGTAGTGCATATTCATAGGTCTCCCACACCTCCTTTCCATCCTTCAGATCTTTAATAACCACTGTGTGAATGGGCCCTTTTAAAGGTTCAAGGTCTGGAATATCCTTTGGATTATGGGTTGTAAAGATTCTAGCATAGAACTCCTTGGGTGATAAAAAGGTATCCGATAGATCATAGATGATTTCTTCATCTGGACTGTGAATAATCGTGACAAGCACTCTGATCCGTTCACCAGTAAGGTACATCATGGACTTATCCACCGATAATCTCGCTTCTACACCATAAAAAGCAACATGGATCATCAGTAAACAAAGGGTGATAAATATTCTATAGATCATAATATTACTCGTTAGTAGCGTTGGGCTCGCTTTCTAAAGAAGTGAGTGAGTTGGGCCGTGTAAGGAACGTTTGTCTCGAACTGAAGAAAATCAATTTTCCCTTTCTTAAAGACGGCCTTCAGCTTCTGATCGTTTTCACGCAGATAGCGTAAATAATCTTCCCGAAACCCTTTACGCTTCAGATTAAAGATTCTTTCTTCACCGGTTTCACTGTCCTGAAGATGTATATAGCCAATAGATGGGGGAAGCTCCTCGAAAGGGTCTGTGATCCGGATAGCCACCAGATCATGCTTCTTCCCCAGCATGACGGCAGGCCTTGTAAAGTCCTTCTGATCAATAAAGTCAGAGATTAGAAATACAATGGCTTTCTTCTTAATTGTTTTCAGTAAGAAGTTTAAGGCATTGGATAAATCGGTTTTTGGACTCTTGGCCTGAAAATGGATTAAATCACGCACCAGACGTAGAACATGTACCCTACCCTTTTTAGGAGGAATATATTTCTCAATCTCGTCACTGAACAACAATAACCCGACTCGATCTCTATTATTCAAGGCTGAAAACGATAGTAGAGCACCTAATTCAACAGCAAGGTCTTGCTTAAGCTGTGTCTGACTGCCGAAATTCTGAGAGGCGCTTAAATCCACCGCTATAACAAGCTGAAGTTCACGCTCCTCCACATAATTCTTGACATAGGTAGAACCTGCCCTGGCCGTCACATTCCAGTCAATATCTTTAATATCATCTTCAAAACTATACTCTTTCACATCACAAAACTCAATTCCCTTTCCTTTGAATACAGAGTGGTAGGCACCCGCTAAAAGCTGTTGGATATGCCTTTTAGACTTGATCTCAAAGAGCTTGACTTTCTTGTGTAATTCGTCTTTATTCACAAAGTCAAAGGTAATATCTTTGAGAGGAAATTACAATCATTTTGTACTGGAACTTTTGAAGAAACGTGTTATAATTTACTTACTCGCAGCGAAACGTAAATTTACTATAAACTCTTGTCGACAATGTTCAGTGATTCTCCAATTACCTTGAGAGGCCCAAATGTCAAGACATCTATTGATTCTATCCCTTGTATTGATCACGCTGAGCCTGTCCTTTGCCCACAAAAATCGGGCTAAAAGTAACTTTAAAAAGCACTCCACTCAAGGAAAACGTGATATAAAAGATCAGGCCAGGCCGAAAATCCAAAAGATCCTTCGTATGGCTCAAAGTCTTGTAGGACAAAGAACTCGACGCTTTTCCTGGAATCGCCGTTCCTATAACGCTGATTGTTCTGGCTTTCTTAGCTATCTCTTTGCCAGAGAGAATATCAGCCTCATAGACTCCTCCCTGGCCCGTGGGGAAAGCAATATGACAAAAATCATCTATAAGACGATGTTCTCAAGAAAGTTAACCCATAAAAGGAAGATACCGAAAGTAGGCGATCTAGTCTTTTTCCACAACACCTTTGACCGAAATCGGGATCGTCGGGAGAATGACCCCTTCACCCATATAGGGATTGTGGAAAAGATTGATGCTGGTGGAACCATCTATTTCATACACTACATCAACCCACGATTTGGAGTGAGACGGGATAAAATGAACCTCCTTCATCCCCATGACCGGACTAAAAACAGTTATATCAGAAGCCGCCGCCGATACCCCAGTCCCAGCAATAGATATTTAACGGGTGAGCTCTTCGCAGGCTTTGCCAGCCCCTATTGACCTCATATTCCTTCA